>CAZHJO010000421.1:0-3230 GCA_964532755.1 uncultured Maribacter sp.
TTCCAGATATCTGAATTGGGCACTTTGAAAACCGCTAGCCGGGGTCAGAGTACTTCTAAATGTATTGTAGTCATCATAATCCATCCCATCTTTCATGATATCGAAAGAAGTGATAAGCATTTTGGTATATCGATTTAAACGGCTGATCTTGGTCATTAAAAACTCTTCCGAAACAAATTCCTCTTCTACAATTTGTTCGGCTTCGTGAATCATCATTTTCAAGGTGAGTTCGGTTACCTGATGGTACATTATGAAAATGGACTCATCCTTAAAATGCGTTCGTGGCTTTTGAAGGGTAAGTAGAGTATCTACTTCTATATAATCCCAATAATTAATGGGCTTGGAGTGCAGTAAACCGCTTAAATAGGTGTCGGGATTCTCCCCCAAAGCCTCGTACTTCTCTATGATTTTTTTAGTTATTTCTGACATGGTCAAGATTTACCTTAATTCGCTTTACCCCAAATTAGTTGGAATCGCTGCTAAAGCTAAATTCAAGGCAAAAGTATACTATGTTTTGATTTAGGACAAAACTATCCTGAATTTGTTTGAATTATACTTTTTTTAAACAAGGTAGCCCCGAATGAACTTCCATAGTTTTAGGCTATGAATTTTGCTATTTGTTTATAAAAATCTTGTATATTTCATGATGAACCAAACCGTTTTAACCATTTAAATGTTAGAATACTACAACTACATTAAGGCATTACATCTCATTTTCATAGTCACTTGGTTTGCAGGATTATTCTATATTCCCCGTTTGTTCATTTATCATATCGAGGCATCGGAAAAGTCATCTCCGGACAAAGAGATTTTGACAGGTCAATTAAAACTGATGACCAAGCGCTTATGGAACATTATTACTTGGCCTTCAGCTATTTTGAGCACTGTTTTTGCTATATGGTTATTGCTTTTAAAACCAATTTTGTTGCAAGAGCCATGGATGCTTGTAAAATTGGGTTTTGTCTTTCTTTTGTTTCTTTATCACTTAAAGACGCATCAGATCTATAAGCAATTGCAGGGTGATAAAGTTAATTATACCTCCAAATTTATGCGTATATGGAATGAAGGTGCTACTTTGATCTTATTCGCAGTTGTGTTCTTGGTTGTTCTCAAAAGCGCATTCAATTGGATTTTTGGTGTCATTGGTATAATTATACTAGGTATTTTACTCGTGCTTGGGATTCGACTGTACAGACGAATACAGGAAAAGAATCCAAATGCCTAAGAAAATTGACAAAGTTCTATTAGTGGATCCCTTACTTAAATGTTGAATGGTCAAGTTGATAATCGGGATGAAGAATTTTAATGGAGACTTTTGGCCTGATGTTTGTAGCACAAAAAACAAGTTTCACCAATATTTAACCATGCCTTTTTTATTGGGTGTTGGTATTTGTTTTTTGAATCTTGTGGCATAGCCTTTATTGCTATCTTTAACATCAAATTCCAAGTACTTGTTCAAAAATATCTCACTTCGTTCAAGAATTTTCGCAACCATGATATTGTTGGTGCTTATTGCATCGGTCTTAATATCGGGAGTGACCATTTATCAATATCGTGAAACCCTAAAAGATTATCATGCCCATCGTTTGGAGCGTAAAGAAGAACAGGTAAAACAGAGTGTTAAAAACACGCTAAAACAGACTACATATCCACAGACCACTGAAAATCTAGGCCTTATTTTTAAAGATGATATTTATCTAATTGCAGATGTATTGTCGGCTCCTTTTAATATCTATGATTTGGACGGTCAATTGATTAAAAGTTCGAGTCCTAGATTTGAAATAGAGACTCAATCAAATTGTCTGGATGCTGAGGTCCTCAATAATCTGGCGTCAAGTGTTAGTAGGCGGTATTTAGAGAAGAGTTCTGCTGCAGGGGATCGGTTTCAGGCGTCGTACACCTATATTAACGATGGTAAATTTAAACCTATCGGTATATTAAACTTACCGTATTTTGAGAATAATACCTTGACTGACAAGGAGGTTCGGGACCAGCTGATTCAATTGGGCTGGGTGTACTTATTATTGCTCTTGATTGCGATAGGTTTGGCCTTTTTCATTACTAAATATATTACGCGCTCCCTGCAGACGGTTTCAGATATGATGTTCAAAACCGATCTAACAAAACGCAATAAAAAAATCTATATAGAAGACTCAGGTTCTGAGATAGGAAAGTTGGTTACCTCATATAATGCCATGATCGATGAATTGGAGCAAAGTGCCGCGAAATTGGCGCGAAGTGAAAGAGAGCAAGCATGGCGCGAAATGGCGAAACAAGTAGCACACGAAATTAAGAATCCGCTAACACCCATGCGTTTGAGCGTTCAGAGTTTTGAGCGAAAGTTTGACCCAAAAGACCCTAATATCAAAAAGAAGGTAGCAGAGTATTCCAAAACTTTGATTCAGCAGATTGATACCATGAGCAGTATTGCCTCGGCTTTTTCTAATTTTGCAAAAATGCCAGCCCAACAAAATGAGACCTTGAATGTGGTCAATATTGTTCGCTTGGCTTTGGACATTTTTAATGAACCCTACATCCACTATATTTATGATGAAGAGGAGATTATCGCTAAAATGGATAGGACCCAACTCATACGGGTGATAACGAATTTGGTAAAAAATGCAATACAAGCTGTGCCTGAGGTAGAATCGCCCAGGATTTTAGTATCGGTGGCTTCCGATGGTGATAAGGTTAAGATCTCAGTAGCGGATAACGGTATTGGCATTGCTGATGATTTCAACGAAAAGATTTTTGAACCAAAATTCACAACCAAATCCAGCGGAATGGGCTTGGGATTAGGGATGGTCAAAAATATCGTCGAAACTTATAATGGAAGCATTGATTTTACTTCCCAACCGGGCAAAGGAACGGTGTTTACGGTTCTTTTTCCTAAAGAACAATCACCTATTGGGTAAATCAATCGTGTCCTAATATTGAATAGTAAATACACAGATATGAAATATCAAAACATTTTATTGGATATTGAAGGGAATATCGCAACCATCACCATAAATCGTCCTAATAAGCTTAACGCCCTTAATAGGCACACAATTAAGGAATTACATTTGGCTTTTGCCAAAATGGAAAAAGACAAAAAAGTGTTGGCAATCATTATTACAGGTAATGGGGAAAAGGCCTTCGTTGCGGGGGCCGATATTTCGGAATTCGCTGATTTCTCGGTGAAGGAAGGGAAAAGATTAGCCGCGAAGGGCCAGGAGTTGCTATTTGAT
>CAZHJO010000422.1:0-3200 GCA_964532755.1 uncultured Maribacter sp.
ATCATTTGTTTCGTCTAATAATTTTAGCATTTGTTCGTAGATACTCTCACTACTGAATTGTTCTATAGTTTTAACATCAAGGGACTCCTCAATGGCCGAGTTTGTTTTGTCAACCTTAGCCCCAATAACACTAACTTCCTCTAGTTCTTCTAAATGATGCTCTAAGGTAATCGTCAGATCCAAAGCATGCTCCAGTTCAACCTTCATAAAGGTCGTAGGACAATCGGGATGGTTAATTTCCAATTCATAGGAACCATTACATAGATTCGGAATACTGAAAATACCATTCCAATCCGCGTAATAAATTGCCTCCTTTTGGCCAACGATTTTTATTGAAGCTCCCTTTAAAGCAGCCTTATTGTGGAAATCAATGACCTTTCCGGTTATAATATTATTACATTGCTGGGCCTGAACAGAAAATTGTACAAACACTATCATCAAAATGATGAACCATGTTTTCATAAATAAAAATTAAATGAATGAATTTACCTCTGTTGAGGTAAGGGGATACTTTTTAACCAAGCCGAAAGGGGGGAGGTCTGGAATAGAAGGAATGAACTTTTAGACGTGAAATGGAAATCTTGTTTACTTCACTAGCAAGTTCTAGAGGTATTACTAAGGCGTTTGGTTCAAAGCATACAGCCCCTGGTTGAATAAGCACAGATTGCTGATTGTCCAATGCCATCTCACAAACCACGCAATTATCAAAATGAAAAGCATCCTCGTCATGATGGGTAAAAACATGGAAAGCAGAAACCTTTATCAACATCAAGGCCGAGAAAAAGAAAAATCCCACTATTTTTTTCCAATGCTGCATATGTTTGCAAATCTAACCAATGACCGAGACTATAAAAGTTAAAAAAACCTTAATTTAATAAAAATCCAAGGCCAAGTCTTTTTAGCATCTTCTTTTCAAAACTCCAGAAAAATTTAAATTGGCCGAAAAGCCATCCAATGATGACCAATAAAATCTGGTACAAAATGAGACCTACGATAATATAAAGAACCCAATAAAACACAGGTTGCAGGTTATCTTTAGTAACACCAATCAGTTTTAAGAAAGGACGACCAATACGAACTGAAGTCGTTCCTGTAACCGCAAAGACGATAAAAATGGCTATCATTTCCCATCTATAGGTAACCGGCCATTTATGCTTTAACTTTTTGAAGCACCAAAGGAAAAAGCGCAGAAGGATAAAGAAAAGCAAAATCCCGACAATTAGGGTAAAAATCCATTCAAATGGAGTGTTGTTCAGGTCGAACAGATGCAAGAGCCTTCTCGCGAACATATAGGAAGACATGATTACCAAAGCAGTTCCTATAAAAGGGAAGAGAAATTGCCAATCTTCAACTATATCCCAACGTTTCCGAATTTTTTCCATCAACCAAATATAAATCGGGGCCAAAAATACTAAAATTATATTCTTGGTATAAACGGACCCAACCTTTGATTGTACTTACGTTGAAAATATATAAAGTAATTAAAGAGTTTATAGTTTACCTCATACCCATAATCAATATTTGGTGAATAGTCTATTTGCATTTCGTACAAATTAGTATCAAAGCGCATTGGATGCAATACACGCTGGTTCCATTGAATTACATAAAGATTATTTCTGTTTTCCAAGTAGGATTGTGAATAGTAACCTTCTGGTCTGGCGATACTTTGCAGCCAATAGTTAAAGCCAGGCTCAATAATGATGATTTCATATTCCGTTTTGTCACTGGCAATTTTTACGGTATCACTTTCCTGTTGTGTAAAGACTTTTTTTTCCTCATCTGAAATAGTCACAAGTTCTTTTTTACTACCACAACTACTGGCTACAAAAACCATTGTGAACAATATTCCTGAGATTTTTAATATTTGATTTTTCATTGCTACAATTTTTATCGGAGTATGTAAACCAATAATCGGACCGTTCATTATGATTTTAAACCAGCTTACCATAGTAAGATACAAAAAAAGCCGTTTGAGTATTCAAACGACCTGTGTTAAATAAGATATAAAATTCGCCTATTTTCCGAAAAGTCCTCCGAGCAATCCACCGAGGCCACCTTTCTTTTTTCCGCTATTCATTACCATACCGGCAACGTCATCCAAAATGCTACCATCACCATCGGCATCCAGTAAAGTCGTAATAAGGCTTTGGTTTTGTTGGGGTTGACCGCCTAGCATGCTACCTAATAAATTATTCATTCCACTAGCATCGCTAACATTACTTTGAGCGGTTTGCTTTCCTAAAAAGCCCATAACGATTGGCGCGGCTATTTTAAGTATGCTCGCGATTGAACCAGCATCAATACCTGATTTTTGACTCAGGGCATTTTCTACCTGTGGTTGTTTTCCACCAAAAACGTGACCAAGAATACCTGCGCCATCATTTATTACAGCATCATCAACACCACCACCGAACAATCCGCCAAGATCATCCAAAATACTTCCATCATGTTTAGATGAAAGGGCACTCATTAAACCTTGTGCTCCTTGAGGGGAGGACACATTTTTTTTCATGGCTCCTAAAATCAATGGCATGGCCATACCTAATACATCAGCGGTTTTGTTCTCAGGTTGACCGGTTTGGCCAGCTACACCACTAATAAGTTGTTTGCCCATTGGGCTGTTTAGTAAATCTAATAATCCAGACATGTTATAGTTAATTTAATTTTCGATCTTGTAAGTTACAAAAAGCGTTGCACTAATTTTAAATTCGAATACAATATATTATTTCAAGAGTGCAATAATCTGGGAGGCCAATTCACTACCAATTCTATCCTGGGCTTCCCCTGTGGCTGCCCCAATATGTGGGGTCAATGAAATTTGGGGATGCATAAGTATCTTTATTTCCGGATTCGGTTCTGATTCGAACACATCGAGACCTGCAAAAGACACTTTGCCAGATTCCAGTGCATCAACCAAGGCGACTTCGTCAATAACGCCTCCGCGGGCAGCATTTACAAGACCAACACCATTTTTCATGATGCTGAATTCATTTTTGCCGATTATATATTCTTTTTGTGCCGGAACATGAAGGGTTATAAAATCCGCAGATTTCAAAACTTCTTCTTTTGAAAGGCTATTAAAGCTAAAAGAGACCGCTTGTCCATCATAAAAAGGTACTGTAACATAAGCGCGTTCAATAAAAGGATCAAAGTAAATAACCTTCATACCAATACCCAAGGCAATTTTGGCGGTCGCTTGA
>CAZHJO010000423.1:0-3175 GCA_964532755.1 uncultured Maribacter sp.
TAGCGCAAATGCGAGCCATACGATTGTCTTGGTCTTAACGATATCGATAATATATCCACCAGCGAACATTGCCACCGCAAAACCCCAGAATGCCGGCCCGAAAGCGCGGCCCACCTGCTCTTTTGTTAGTCCATAATCATCAGTAAATACACCTTCTATTTTGGCGCGGATGGCAAAGGTTATGGCCGTTACGAGCAGTGCCAAACAAGAGGCGACGAAGAGTCTTCTTTGATTTACATTTTTCATGGTTCGTTGGTTTTATCGGTTTAACTATTTCATCATAAATTTACCATCTTCTTTAATAATCAGCAATTTCATGGTAAATGGGCTTTTGACAGAAATATTCCATCCAGAAACATGTTGATCAAAAGTTAGTTTTACGGGCTTACCCAAAATTTCCTCTGATGCCGATTGCATTCTGGAACATATCTCACCAAAATTTTCTTCTCCTTGCAATAATTGGCGATACCAAGAATACATATACCACTTAACATATTCATCCTTAGGAATATCAAAGACATCTTTTGAACCAACCACTTTATCAGAAAAATAAACATAGCCCCATTTCTCGGGCTCATGCATATTTATTACGCCTTGTGGTGACCATACCCAATTGTATTCCGAAAGGTATTCTCCGTTTTTATCTTTCTTTCTTGCATAGCGACCCTTCTTTAGATCAAATTGCCAGTTGACCCGGGAAAAACCAAAACGCCAAAATTCCCTTACTGGAATATTATTATGGGTATTGGCTTCTTTTAATACTTCCCAGGGGATGGCAATTTCAATGCTCCACCCGGTATCCCTATCCTTAGGATTGTTCAATGTACCGTCAATATGAACCGCCGATTTTATGCCCTGGATATCCCAACTATCCAATACAATCCCGTGGTTTCTGTAGGGTTTGGTCAGGAGTAAATCCCAAATAGTATTCAAGGCATTCATTTCGAATTCCATATAATTATGGGTATCCCCATCCGGGTCAATAAAGATCTCAAAGTCATTATTGTAAAAAACCACCGTATCCCTTTGCTTTAAGGTTCCCCAAACATGTGGTTCATCTAACTTGGCAAAGAAATAGAGACAGCTATCATCCCAGAGCATTTTCATTAGGGTCTTATAGGTAGGCTCCTTTTTTCCTTCAATATCAATAAAAGTATTACTCCAAGGTGCCTTCTTCCAGGAGTCCTCATCGGCCAATCCATCAATCTTTACATCCGCTATGGTCTTATATGTTATATACTGGCGCGGGATTTCCTGAGCTGCCAGCCATACGCTCCCTAGATATAACAGGAACAATATTAGACTTAAAGTTCTTTTATGGTTCAATACATTTTCCATTTTCGCTTATAAACTATTGTTCTTTGTAAATTGAATGATTTCAGAGATATGCCCAAATGCCAAAGCGGTAACCGTATCGGCCGCCCCATAATAAATGGCGATTTTATCTTCTTCCAAAGCATGTAAGGCAGCGCAGGGGAATACTACATTGGGTACATCGCCTACTTGCTCATATAATTCGGTTGGGGCCAAGAGATAGGGCTGGGTTCTATATTTTACTTGATCCGGTTCATTTTCATCCAGAATAGCTGAACCTATTGCATATCTAAATCCATTACAGGTATTGATCACACCGTGATAAAAAATCAACCAACCGTCATTGGTCAGGACAGGCACTGTACCAGCTCCTATTTTACAGCTCTGCCAAGCACTATCCTCAAAGGGACTTACTTTCATGACACACCTATGTTCCCCCCAATATTTCATATCCGGACTAAAACTCACATAAATATCCCCAAAAGGGGTATGACCGTTATCGCTAGGTCTGCTCAACATGGCATACCTATCCTTTATTTTAGATGGGAATAAAACACCGTTTCTATTAAAGGGCAAAAAGGCATTCTCACATTGAAAAAATTCGATGAAATCAAAAGTATAGGCCATACCAATAGTTGGCCCATGATAACCATTACACCATGTAATCCAATATCTATCCTCAATAAAAACCACTCTTGGATCGTATTTGTAGTCCGACTCGATCATAGGAGTATTACCGGCTTTCATAGCAATGGGATCATGGTTTATTTCCCAATGGATACCGTCTTTACTAAATCCTGCAAAAATGTTCATCTGAACCGCTTTGTTATCACATCTAAAAACTCCAGCAAAGCCGTCTTTAAAAGGAACTACAGCACTATTAAAAATACTGTTTGACGAGGGTATGTCATGTCTGTTGATTATTGGATTATTTGCATAACGCCAAAGCACATCATCACAATTATCAGGTCTTTCTTGCCAAGGTATATTCATAATTGTTCCTGCTTTATTTCAATTTGTCGTGTCAGTTCGGGATTTTACGCACCCTATCTAACCAAGTATACTTTAATATAACTGAAGTCAATACAAAAATTGCCAATGCTATCCAAGTTTTTGGATAATCCCTGATCATAAAATAAATGGGCAATACGATCATACTCGATTGCCAAACAATTCCTATTGCACAATTGAGCATATCACTCCAAAATTCACTGTTTTCCTTAACTGATTCGTCTTCTTTATTCAATGCCTTTAAAACCGGTTTCCACCATCCCCAAGGGCGTACATCACTATAGAAAGATTTCAAGACTTTCATATCTGTTGGTTTACTCAGGTACGTTCCAAGAAATGAGCCTAATAGTGAAAAGCCAAATATTATGGGGAACAGATAGATTGCATGCCAATTCGATAACTCACCCAATAGAGAACCCTCTGAAAAATTAGCTTTGTTCTGATCAAGGACAAATTGCAGCGAAGCGACTACAAGGCCTGCCAACATACCCCAAAAATATCCCCAGCCATTAAAACGCCACCATACCCATTTCAAAAAATTGGCCGCTACATAACCACCAAAAAGTGCACTGGTAATCCACAAGGTAAGGGAGTTGATAGATTCCGCGAAAAAGCCCATGAAAACGCCTAGTCCGACTACTATGAACGACGCAATATGACTGGCCTTGATATAATGCCTACTACTGGCTTTCGGTTTAAAATATTTCTTGTAAATATCATTTACAATATAGGCAGGTCCTGCGTTTACAAAAGCGGAAAAAGTGGACATAAATGCGGCCAAAAGGCCAGCAAGAAGCAATCCCTTAACTCCAACAGGGACATGAAATCTAATAACCTTTGGGAGCAACAC
>CAZHJO010000424.1:0-3162 GCA_964532755.1 uncultured Maribacter sp.
CTTTTATATTTACCACAAGCACATTCATAATCCTTTACAGGACCAAAAATCCGCTCACAGAAAAGACCATCCCGCTCGGGTTTGTGCGTTCTGTAGTTAATGGTTTCAGGTTTTAAAACCTCTCCTCTTGACTCTGCCAAAATTGCTTCTGGGGACGCCAAACCGATTGAAATTTTATCGAACCTTTTTATTGGATTATTATCTTTTATTCTAGCCATAATATACTGGTGATACTAAATTAATTGTGTTCTAAAATCTTTTTCAAAAATAGATTTATCTATTCCTCCAATCTTATGTCCAAACCTAATCCCTTAAGTTCGTGCATAAGTACATTGAAAGATTCTGGCAAACCAGGTTCTGGCATGGTCTCTCCCTTAACGATTGATTCATAGGTTTTTGCCCTACCAATTACATCATCGGACTTTACAGTCAATATTTCACGTAATGTTGCTGACGCACCATATGCCTCTAGTGCCCAAACTTCCATCTCTCCAAAACGCTGACCACCGAATTGTGCTTTACCACCAAGAGGTTGCTGTGTAATCAAAGAGTACGGTCCTATTGAACGCGCGTGCATTTTATCATCTACCATATGTCCTAATTTCAACATATAGATAACCCCAACAGTTGCTGCTTGGTCAAAGCGTTGACCTGTACCACCATCATAAAGATAGGTATGACCATATCTCGGGATTCCAGCCTCATCTGTATAGGCATTGATTTCCTCTAGTGTGGCACCATCAAAAATTGGTGTAGCGTACTTTTTATTCAATTTAAGACCTGCCCAACCAAGAACGGTTTCATAAATTTGACCTATATTCATACGCGATGGTACACCTAAGGGGTTTAATACAATATCAACCGGAGTACCATCCTCCAAGAAAGGCATGTCTTCCTGACGTACGATTCTTGAAACAATACCCTTGTTACCATGACGACCTGCCATTTTATCCCCAACCTTTAGCTTGCGCTTCTTAGCAATATAGACCTTGGCCAACTTCATTATACCAGCTGGTAATTCATCGCCCACAGAAATCGTAAACTTATCTCTTCTCAAATTACCCTGAAGGTCATTCAGTTTAATCTTATAGTTGTGCAATAAATCAGTAACTGAATGATTTGTGCCTTTATCCGTTGTCCATGTCCCAGCGACCAAGTGTGCAAAATCATCAACGGAATTCAACATCTTCATTGTATACTTCTTCCCTTTTGGAAGTACTTCCTCACCTAAATCGTTTAATACACCTTGCGAGGTTTTCCCACTGATCAGAGCGAATAATTTCTCTACCAGAACATCCTTAAGCTGTTGAAATTTAACTTCGTATTCCATTTCCAAATTGGAAATCGCTTCCTTATCCTCTGAACGCTTGCGCTTATCCTTAATAGATCTAGAGAATAATTTTTTATCAATTACAACGCCTCTTAAGGAAGGGGATGCTTTTAATGAAGCATCTTTCACATCGCCTGCCTTATCACCAAAAATGGCACGAAGTAGTTTTTCTTCTGGCGTTGGATCGGATTCACCTTTTGGTGTAATCTTACCAATCAAAATATCTCCAGGCTTAACCTCAGCACCGATGCGGATCATTCCGTTTTCATCAAGGTCTTTTGTTGCCTCTTCAGAAACGTTTGGAATATCATGTGTTAATTCCTCAGCACCTAATTTTGTATCCCTAACTTCCAAGGCATATTCATCTACATGTATTGATGTAAAGATATCCTCGCGAACAACTTTTTCAGAAATTACGATTGCATCCTCAAAGTTATACCCTTTCCAAGGCATAAAAGCTACCGTAAGGTTTCTACCCAAAGCCAATTCACCTTTTTCGGTGGCATATCCTTCACATAGCACTTGTCCTTTTTTGACTTTATCGCCTTTCTTGACAATAGGTTTTAAGTTGATACTCGTACCTTGGTTTGTTTTTCTAAACTTAACCAAGTTATAGGTCTTCTCATCCTCATCAAAACTTATTAATCTTTCAGAATCAGTCCTTTTATACTTAATGGTGATTTTCTGTGAATCAACATATTCTATTGTTCCATCACCTTCCGCATTAATCAATACCCTCGAATCAGAGGCTACCTGTCTTTCAAGACCTGTACCTACAATTGGCGATTGTGGCTTTAATAAAGGCACCGCTTGGCGCATCATGTTTGATCCCATCAAAGCACGGTTAGCATCATCATGTTCCAAGAAAGGAATCAACGAAGCTGAAATCGAAGCAATCTGGTTAGGGGCGACATCAGTATAGTTTACTTCTTTTGGTTCTACAACCGGGAAATCACCTTCTTCCCTAGCAATTACCTTTTCTGACGAAATGGCCCCATTTTCTTTTAACGGAATGTTTGCCTGGGCAATTTTCATTCCTTCCTCTTCCTCTGCGCTTAGGTACATATACTCTTTAGTATCTACCTTTGCGCCGGTTACCTTACGATACGGAGTTTCCAAGAAGCCCATTGGATTCACTTTTGCGAAAACTGCAAGCGATGAAATCAAACCAATATTCGGTCCTTCAGGGGTTTCAATGGGACATAACCTACCATAGTGGGTATAGTGAACATCACGAACCTCAAAACCTGCCCTTTCCCGAGACAAACCACCAGGTCCTAAAGCAGATAATCTACGCTTGTGCGTAATCTCGGCCAATGGGTTTGTTTGATCCATGAACTGGGAAAGTTGGTTTGTACCAAAAAATGAATTGATAACCGAGGAAAGTGTTTTCGCATTAATTAAATCAATAGGTGTAAATACCTCATTATCTCGAACATTCATTCGCTCACGGATGGTTCTTGCCATACGTGCCAAACCAACACCAAATTGAGAAGACAATTGCTCACCTACCGTTCGCACACGACGATTGGAAAGGTGGTCAATATCATCGATCTCTGCTTTAGAGTTGATCAGCTCGATCAAATACTTGATAATGGTGATAATATCTTCTTTGGTCAAGACTTGCTTGTCCATACCAATATCGAGTCCTAATTTCTTGTTCATTCTATAACGTCCTACTTCACCCAAGTTGTAACGTTGATCAGAGAAGAACAATTTGTCAATAATGCCCCGAGCCGTTTCCTCATCGGGCGGCTCAGCATTACGCAACTGACGGTAGATATGTTCTACAGCTTCTTTTTCAGAATTTGTAGGGTCTTTTTGTAATGTAT
>CAZHJO010000425.1:0-3151 GCA_964532755.1 uncultured Maribacter sp.
TTTGCCACTACCGGTCTTACCTATCAAATAAACGAATTCGCCCTTTTTAATGTCTAGACTAACATCATTCAATACCATACTTTCCTTTTGGAAAACAGCTACATCCTTCAATTCTAAAATAGACTCTGACATATTCTTGTTGTTGATATAAAAGTAATAAGTTCTATGTGATTTCAAAGGTAGCCTATGTAAAATAATTTTCTTTGTAGGTGCTACAATTTGAGTTAAGGATATACTTAGGAACGATATTTGCCGTTATTCTTTGTAATTGCAAAATAGTTCATTGCGTTTATGAAATGATACCAATGAATGCCATTCCCGCAAAGGCGGGAAACTTGAACAAAGAATTGTACAATTCTTTTTCGTACGGAATTTTTAAATAGTTAGAACACTATGTTTAAAAGAATCACCGCTTATGTTCCCATCTTCATGGGAATTATTTGGATTGGGACCGCCCAAGAAACCAAAATCTATACCCACGAGCAGAAAGATTATCAAAATGCCTTGGCACTGTACAATAACGAGCAGTACCAAGCAGCCCAGACTATCTTTGAAAAAGTCAAATTAAGCACAAAGGATTATGAGACCGAAGCGAACAGCGCTTATTATGCTGCCAATGCCGCCGTACGGTTAAACCAACTGGGAGCTGATAGTATGATGGAGGATTTTGTCGATACATACCCTACTTCCACGAAACGAAATTCCGCCTATTCCGATGTGGCGGACTACTATTTTGAAACGGGCAAATATCCGTACGCATTAAAATGGTACAACAAAGTTGATCAGAGCGCCTTACCCAGGAATGAAATGGATAAGTTTAACTTCAATTACGGGTATTCCCTCTTTTCATCTAAAAAAACCAAGGAAGGGGAAAGGTATTTGAGCAAGGTGACCAATTCACCGGTTTATGGCTCGCAAGCGAAGTATTATTTGGGTTATATCGCATATCAACAAGATGACTATGAAGGTGCAAATGAACGGTTCGACCAGATTTCAGACCCCGATTTACTAGACGAAAGATTATCATATTACCAAGCCGATATGAATTTTAAGCTGGGTAAATTCGAGGAGGCCATTGCCCTGGCTAAAAAACAATTGCCAAAATCCGATAGAAAAGAGGTTTCAGAACTTAATAAAATTATAGGCGAGAGCTATTTTAATCTTAAGCAATATGCGAATGCCATTCCCTATTTGGAGGAATACAAAGGTAAAAGGGGCAAATGGAACAATACCGATTACTATCTGCTTGGCTATTGTTTTTATAAACAAGGCGATTTTGCCAACGCCATACAACAATTCAATAAAATTATTGGGGGTACCAATAGTGTTTCACAGAATGCGTATTACCATTTGGCAGAATGTTATTTAAAGTTGGATAAGAAACAAGAAGCCTTGAATGCCTTTAGAAATGCTTCCCAAATGGATTTCTCTGCCGAAATACAAAAGGACGCTTATTTAAATTATGCTCGATTGAGTTATGAAATTGGCAATGCCTATGAACCGGTGCCCCAGGTAATCTCGAGCTATATGGAACAATATCCCAATGATAGCCATGCCCAGGAAATGCAGGAATTATTGGTTGATTCGTATATAACTTCCAAGAATTTTCAGGGAGCGCTAGAGTTACTGGAGCAGAATCGGGGTTATGCAAGTAAGACCACCTACCAAAAAGTGGCCTTTTATCGCGGGATAGAACTATTTATGAACGGCGATTATGCCGGAGCCAATGAAAATTTCACTAAATCTTTAGGAAGTGCAGAGGATGCATTATTTAAGGCTAGGGCCAATTATTGGAATGCCGAAGCTGTATATATGTTGAATCGTTTTGAAGAGGCCTTGACGAATTATACCGATTTCAAACAAAATTCCAGCGCCAGGCTCACTGAAGAATTCAAGGATGTGGATTACAATTTGGCATATACCCATTTTAAATTAAGGGATTATGGAAATGCCATTTCGTATTTCAATGGTTTCTCAAAATCAGGGACCGTGGATCAAGCGAAATTGAATGATACCTATTTACGTTTAGGCGATAGTTATTTCGTAACCAGTAAATATTGGCCGGCTATAGAAACGTATAATAAGGCCCTGGCCTTGTCTGGGCCTGAAAAGGATTATGCAGCCTTTCAAAAGGCATTGAGCTATGGTTTTGTCGGTAAAAGTGCCTCTAAGATTGATGGGTTGGACAAATTTGTATCGCGTTATCCTACCTCCACCTTAAAGGATGATGCCCTTTTTGAATTGGGTAATTCGTATATCGCTGCCGGTCAGGAAAACAAGGGATTGATTACCTATGACCGCCTTATTGAAGGATATCGGGGAAGTTCCTTAGTGCCGCAAGCGATAATGCGTCAAGGTTTGGTGCATTACAACGCTAACAGAAATGAAAAGGCTTTGAACAAATTCAAAACAGTGGTAAGAGAATTTCCAAATACACAGGAAGCAATACAAGCCGTTGCAACGGCCAAGTTGGTATACGTAGATTTGGGAAGGGTAGATGAATATGCGGCATGGGTGCGAAATCTAGACTTCGTTGAGGTCACCGATACAGAACTCGACAATGCCAGTTTTGAGTCTGCCGATAAGCAAAACCTAGAGGGCAATACAAACGCAGCTATTAAAGGTTATGAAAGTTATATAAAGCAATTCCCCAACGGATTACATGCAGTAAAGGCCAATTTTAATTTGGCGCAGTTATACTTTGGTAAAAACCAGAAGGAGAGTGCATTGCCCTTTTATAAATATGTAGCCGATTTGGGGGCCAGTGAATATGCCGAACAGGCATTGACAAGGGTATGTGAAATTTATATTGGCAATAAAGATTATACTTCGGCCCTCCCTTATTTGGAGCGATTGGAAGAACAGGCCGATATACAGCAAAACAGAACTTTTGCACAATCAAATTTAATGAAAGGGTATTATGGGCAACGCAATTATGGACAAACGATCGCTTATGCAGAAAAAGTACTGGCTACCCCTACCATTGATAATCGCATTAAGAGTGATGCACATATAATGATTGCCCGTTCGGCAATACAGACCAATGATGAAAATAGGGCGGAGTCTGCATATGCTGAGGTATTGAAAATAGCCACTGGTGAAACTGCGGCAGAGGCACTTTACTACGATGCCTATTTTAAAAACAAGGCCG
>CAZHJO010000426.1:0-3145 GCA_964532755.1 uncultured Maribacter sp.
TGGGAAATGCGGCATTCTTTGGACATTGGAAAGTCTGTGATTTTCTGATCAATCACGGAGCAAATGTTAATGCAACTATTGGCAAAACAAATGAAACACGGCTGCACGATGCCCTAGCAAAAGCGGGTAGACCATATTGTTTTTATGTCGTTAAATTGCTCGTTGAGAGAGGAGCTGATATTAATGCAAAAACCTTATCGGGAATAGAAACCGGGGCCTTTATGCGCGATGTTAGAACTAAAGGGGAAACACCCTTGCACAGAGCGGCGGCTTATGCTGACGAACGAACTATTCGTTTTTTTTATTGAAAATGGAGCATACAAAAAAATTAGTGAAGCAAATGGAGACTCACAGTTAAGCTGGGCAAGAGAGGGTTTACATCCTGGAAATATTTTGTCATTACTAAGTTTTGGCAAATATTTCATTGGAAAAGCTAATAAGACTCCAAACACCTGTCACCACGGAAGCGGATGCGGAAATAGTATTGATTGGGATTAATTGGGGGACTACTTACTTGAGTAGCATAGAGCATAACAAGAGCGATAAATGAAGTTGATCGAATCCAATTCCTAAAATTTTATATCTTTAGGTAACAGGTTCCTAAACTGAATTTACGCTGGTTGACAAAAGGGCAGGTTCCTTATGTAAAATAAGAAAACAGCATTAGATAGAATTTTAAAACGAAACAAATATGCACAATCCGGTACAATGGTTTGAGATCGCCACGACTGATCTTGAGAGAGCCAAAGACTTTTATTCGAAAGTTTTTAATCTGGAGTTTCAATTCCTTGAAATGCCCGATAGTAAAATGTATATGTTTGGTGCTCCAGACAAAGTGGGTTCCGCAGGATCATTGGTGCAATCAAGTGCCAGCAAACCTGGTGCTGATGGTACTGTCATTTACTTTACCTGTGAAGATGTCGCTACCGAAGCAGGACGTGTTGAAGAAGCAGGAGGTACATTGACCATTCCGAAAACAGATATAGGGGAATTTGGTTTTTTTGCCCAATGTATTGACACAGAAGGTAACCGTATTGGCCTGCATTCGAATAAGTAGAAACAACCGAATTAAAATAGGAAGCACACATAACCACCAATAACAAACCCTGGTCTACTTCTTTAAAAAACCGATAACAACCCTCGTTATTTTTCGGGGAAATCCCGTTCTTGTTTTTTACCGAAATCGGTATGAAACGTTATCCTGTTATTGACAACATTAAATGAATGAGTGATTTCAGACATAAAAAGCTATTTAAATTTAGTTGGCAATTTGGCCTAGCGCTGATATTATTATTCGGGATTCCTAGATTTTTGATTGTTTTACAAGCCAACGCAACAGCAAATTATAGTTTCACTTCCATTATTTTTCTTGTAATGTGGATTACTCCTTTTGTGCTGTTGACAAAGCATGGAAGACGTACCATCGGAATGAAAAAACCTAAGAATTATCTTTGGTTGTTGTACTCCTTTTTCATAGGTATTATCCTTTGTACGATAGTGTATACAATTGGTACATGGTTATATCAAAGCACAATTGACAATTGGTTTGTATATATCTCGAAATCATATGGCAGCATCCCTAGCGAAGCACTTGAGGGAAGTAACCGAAACAGCTACTTCCCTATATTTGCCGTTATTGGCATGACTTTTAGTCCTATTGGTGAAGAGCTATTGTATCGTGGACTCATTCATCAAAGTTTAGTGCCTAAATTTGGAAACAACAAGGCTTCTGTGTTAGATAGTATCGCTTTCGCCGTAACACATTTAGCCCATTTTGGTATTATCTACTCCCTTGGTGCCTGGAGGTTTCATTTAATCCCTGCAGTGATTTGGATGTTTTTAATATTTCTTACCGGACGACTATTTTTCTATTGTAAAACCAAAACAGGATCCATTTTCGGAGCGATTATCAGCCATGCTGGTTTTAATCTTGCAATGACCTACTTTATATTTTATTATATACTATAAATGACATGGACTGCGACAGGCCCTAACACAATCTTAATACTGGTATGCAATTCGTCAACCATATTCCAAAGGTTGTTAAGATCAATTTCATTGGCTTATTCATCAAATCTTCTTCGTATCTTAGGGTTGGTACAATTTTTAGTTATGAAAACTTGGTCTTCCCTTTTCCACACGATTTCTGCTTTTTGTTTGCTGATGGTCTGTACGTTGGACAATAGTGTATTTGCACAGGACGCCGAACTCGACAAAAAGGTAAAGGCCTTCCTTGAGAGCAGGGAGGGACAATGGCGAGATTTGAATGTCCCGGTTTCTGACGGACAATTGCTCTATGACATCATTGTGCAACATGGGTATACCCAAGCATTGGAAATCGGTACTTCTACCGGGCATTCCTCTATTTGGATCGCTTGGGCCCTAAGCAAGACCGGCGGCAAACTGATTACAATCGAAATTGATGAAGCCCGCTACCAAGAAGCCCTAGCCAATTTTAAGAAAGCTGGCCTTTCATCCTTTATAGACGCCCGTTTGGCAGATGCCCATACCTTGGTCAAAGAACTCAAAGGTCCTTTTGATTTTATCTTCAGTGATGCCGACAAGGGATGGTACATCAATTACTTCAAGGATGTGGCACCAAAACTGAAAAGCGGTGGTTGCTTTACGGCCCACAATGTACGCCCGGCCAGTGGCAGTGAGCGTTATGGCACCGGAGCCTATCTCGGGTATGTGCAAAAGCTAAAGAATTATACCACTACCGTGGACAACTCGGGCCGGGGGTTGGCCATCAGTTATAAGAAATAGATGGCAAATGGCTTCTAGGGCTATTCTAGTTACATAGCATCGCTTTACAGCATATTAAAATCAAAGGACCAGTAGAAAAGCATCGCCATGTAATTCAGTCGCTTGGAATTCGATTAAGCCAATTTAGCTTTGTTTCTTTTAGTAGTAAAAGATAATGCTTTCTTTACCCTAGAATTTTTATACTTGTACAAACGGGCAACTGTATTCTCGTTAGTAGTAGAAGTAACGATCGTCTTTTCAATAGTCTCAACCTTAACATCAACCTTGGCATCCTGGGCTTGAGCTGTCATTCCGATCGTAAGTACAAAGATTAAAGTTAAGATAGTTTTCATGACTTGCGTTTTTATATAATAAAAACGCAGCAAGGGGTATCCAACTA
>CAZHJO010000427.1:0-3144 GCA_964532755.1 uncultured Maribacter sp.
TTCGAAGTTTTGGCCTTCTCAACTTTTATGTTCATTGTACTGGTCTCCATGGAATTTTATTTATTGAATAAAATTAGAAAAATATCCCACTCGGTTCTTCTTTTTTTCTTTAAAATTGACCAATTTTACAAAGCAATACGAAAAAATAGGAAATATGAAAAGTTTTAACATACTCGTTGTGTTTTTAATATTGATTTGTTCCTGTAGAGGACAGGAAATGAAGCAGGTAGTTTCAGAAAAAACTGTGAATTTGACTGAATGGGCATCATTTGGTAGCGAAATTTTGGCAGATGGTAGTATTTCAAGTAAGGAAATGATGCTAATGTATGATAGCATGGCATTAGCTGATACGACGCAAGCAAAGTTTACAGCTGTGGTAAAGGAGGTTTGTCAGGAAAAAGGTTGTTGGATGAAAGTCCTATTGGATGGGGATGAGGAAGCTATGGTGAGATTCAAGGATTATGGTTTCTTTATGCCAAAAGATATTGCCGGTAAGGAAGTTATAGTCAATGGTAATGCCTTTGTTGAGGAAATGAGTGTAGAAGACCAAAAACATTACGCCGAGGATGGTGGTAAATCCAAGAATGAAATAGCAAAGATCACGGAACCTAAAAAGTCTTTTGGCTTTGAGGCCGACGGTGTGCTATTAAAGGAATAATGCAGCGCGAAATAATAACAACTGCAGATGGCTCAAGGACGATTCATCTAAAGGAATGGAACGAGCACTATCATTCCAAACACGGTGCAATCCAGGAAGCTTATCATGTTTTTATTAAACAGGGGCTACATTTATTTCAAAACCAATCAATCAATATTTTGGAAATAGGTTTTGGCACTGGGCTCAATGCTTTAATTACTTATTTGGAAGCATCAAAACTAAATTTGAAGATTGTTTTCAGGGGTGTTGAGGCCTATCCCGTTTCCGCTAGGGAACTTGCACAATTGAATTATATTTCAGAATTAAATGCCGAAGATTCCCAACAACAGTTTCAACGTATGCATCAGTCTTCATGGGAAGAAGAAATCTTGATTTCGGACTGGTTTACACTATATAAAGAACAAAGTGATTTTAAGGAAATCAGTGCCCAAAACCAATATGATTTAGTTTATTTCGATGCATTTGGCGCCCGTGTACAGCCTGAATTATGGACCGAGGATATTTTTTCGATCATGTTTAGAGCACTTCAAAATGGCGGGGTTCTGGTTACCTATGCCGCAAAGGGAAATGTAAGAAGAGCAATGCAAAAAGTAGGTTTTGAAGTGGAAAGGTTACCGGGACCTCCTGGAAAACGTGAAATGTTAAGAGCAATAAAACCTTAGCTCAAGCACAGCTCACTGTTAATTAACCCAGTTTCTTATGCCAAGCTTAACATTAGCAGCCCATCACTGTTAAATTGAAATTAAATGCGATTAACACTGTGTTATAATCCCATACCTTTGTGCCATGAAGTTATTGATTACGGGAGCGACAGGATTAATAGGACGTACTATTGTTGAATTGGCAAATCAACAGGGAATATCAGTGAATTATTTGACCACCTCAGAAGAGAAGATTGTGTCGAATGAAAATTTTCAAGGGTTTTATTGGAATCCCGGAGCAAATAAAATCGATCTTGACTGTTTTGAAGGTGTATCTGCCATTATCAACCTTGCAGGCTCAACTATTGCAAAAAGGTGGACTGCCGATTACAAGAATGAGATTCTTTATAGCCGAATAAATGCCTTGAAAACACTGAATCAGGCTTTGGGTAAAATAAATACCAAGAATATTACTTCTTTTGTTTCAGCTTCGGCTATAGGTATATATCCGGATTCGTTGGGTAGCCTCTATACTGAGGATGAGCAAGAGGTTGATGATAGTTTTTTAGGTGAAGTTGTTCAGAAATGGGAAGATGAGATAAATGCATTGGGGCATTTTGGATTTACCGTTGCAAAAATCAGAATTGGACTGGTATTGTCCAAAGATGGGGGTGCTCTACCAGAATTGACAAAACCGATAAAATCTTATGTGGGTGCTACCTTCGGTACGGGAAAGCAATGGCAATCTTGGATTCATATTTCCGACTTGGCCAGAATGTTCCTGTTCCTTATTGAGAACAAACTAGTTGGTGCTTATAACGGAGTAAGTCCAAATCCGATTACCCATAAAAAAATGGTGAGTGAAATAGCCAAGGTGCTGAATAGGCCATTATTTCTTCCTAATATTCCACGTTTTTTAATGAACCTTATCCTTGGGGATATGTCTTACCTTCTTTTCGCAAGTCAAAGGGTGAGCAGTAAGAAAATTGCAGAGGAAGGATTTGTATTTGAATACCCGAACATAGGGAATGCCCTGCAACAATTTTACAATGGCAACTACGTGGATAATCTTCAAAATGACTACAAAACCGAAGATTTTTTGTCTTAAAGCGTATTTTATTTTCCGATAATCTTAACTACAGCCTTGGAATTATAAAAAATTTGCGTAAAGATTGGTGACATTTTGACATTTTTAAAGAAATGGCAGTACTTTTGCCATCTTAGAAAACAAGATAAAACTGCCATATTCAATGAGTAAGAAAGATAAAACTGAAGAGATAGATAAATCAATCTCTGAAGATCAGGTCAATATAGAAACAAAGAACGGACAAGAAGAAGTTGCTAAGGAGGAAGCGGCAAGGACCGTAGAAGAGGAACTACAAGATGAACTGACAAAAGAAAAAGACAAATTTCTTCGATTGTTCGCTGAGTTCGAAAACTATAAGAAGCGTACTTCTAAAGAGAGAATGGATCTGTTCAAAACTGCTGGGCAAGAAGTTATCGTTTCCTTATTACCTGTTTTGGACGATTTTGAGCGGGCTTTAAAAGAGTTATCAAAATCTGAGGATAAAGAGATGTTCAAAGGAGTTGAGCTGATCAACGGTAAATTACGTGAGACCCTCAAATCAAAAGGAATGGAAGAAGTTGGAACGCAGCAAGGCGATACCTTTGATGCGGAAATTCATGATGCCATAACCCAAATACCCGCACCCAGTAAAAAGTTAAAGGGAAAGATTATCGATGTAGTTGAAAGAGGTTATAAACTTGGCGATAGGATAATTCGTCATCCTAAAGTAGTTGTCGGAAACTAAAAATCAAGCATGAAGGAAGATTATTATGAAATAC
>CAZHJO010000428.1:0-3125 GCA_964532755.1 uncultured Maribacter sp.
AGACATATCCGCGTACAATCGGAAAATTGCACTTTGAAACCCCGGTCGGGCCTGGGTGGGCCAATCCTGAAACAGGTTCTTTTGAAGACCCAAGATTTAGGGCAAGGGATGGTCGGGCTTTTGGGCCACTTCCTAAGAATTGGTCTGACTATAAGGGTTTATATCATCATGGCGACAAGATTATTATTTCCTATTCGGTCGGAAAATCAAATATTCTTGAAAAATTGGGAAGGGAAAAAAGTGGTGAGCAAACCATTTTTACTAGAACCTTGAATATAAGTCCGTCTTCGTCCCTGCTGAAAATGAAAGTTGCTCCAATTTCCAATAAAGTAGAAATTATTGGGGAAGGTGCATCCCTCTCCAAGGAAGATAGTTTTGTGATGATGACCGTGCAAAAGTCTAAAGCGGCGATAGTGAAATTGTTCATTGCAGATAGTTCCTTTTCAGATTTGGCTGGTTTTGCATCAAATTCCGTCACCGCCGAAGACTTGAACCAATATACAGAGGGTGGGCCTGCTCATTATCCCGAAAAAATGAAAAGCGAAGTAACGTTCGGTTCGCAAGACGGACTTTTCGCTGTTGATCAACTCACCCCACCTTTTGATAATCCATGGGCATGCAGAATGAAGCTAAGCGGAATCGATTTTCTGATGGATGCCAACAAAGCAGTGGCTTGTACTACAGGTGGTGATATTTGGCTAATTACGGGTCTTACAGCTGGTTCGAACGAACTTACTTGGCAACGGATTGGATCTGGACTTTTCCAGCCCTTGGGGATCAAGGTCATAAACGACAAGATTTATGTAATCTGTAGGGACCAGTTGGTATTACTACGTGATTTTAATGGAGATAATGAAACCGATTTCTATGAAAGTTTTAATCATGACCATCAAGTTACCGATCATTTTCATGAATTCGCGATGGGGTTACAGTCCGATACGCAAGGAAATCTTTATTATGCCAAAAGCGGAAGGCATGCCCGTGAGGCATTAATACCCCAGCACGGTACCTTGTTGAAAGTTAGCAGGGACGGCTCAAAAACAGACATTATTGCAACTGGTTTCAGAGCTGCAAATGGCGTATGTATTAATCCCGATGGAAGTTTTTTGGTCACAGATCAACAAGGTTTTTGGAATCCCATGAACCGTATTAATTGGGTTGATGGCAAAGGCAAATTCTATGGAAACATGTGGGGCTATGATCCCCCTAAGGACACCACAAGACTCGCCATGGAGCAACCCATGGTCTGGGTAGATATGAATTTTGACCGCTCACCTTCTGAATTATTGTGGGTTGATAGTGAGAAATGGGGGCCATTGAATGGAAGCCTCTTGAGTTTTTCATATGGTTTTGGAAAGATTCAATTGGTATTACCTGAAAATGTACAGGGTCAGATGCAGGGTGGGGTTATTGACTTACCGGGGATTAAATTCTTAACAGGAGTGATGAGAGGCAGGTTCAATCCAAAGGACGGGCAACTTTATGCGTGTGGGATGTCGGCCTGGGGTACCAATCAAATGTTGCGGGGGGGAGGACTATATCGCATTCGATATACAGGCAGACCCCTTACGGTTCCGATAAAATTAAATACATCGACTTCAGGTGTAACACTACGTTTTACAGCTTCATTAGATTTGAAAGAAGCGGGCGATGCAAAAAACTACGAGGTCAAAACTTGGGACTTGGTGCGAAGTAGTGCCTACGGCTCTGACCGCTATAACGAGCAAATTTTAAGCATTTCCAAGGTCGAAGTAAATGGAAAATCTGTTAGGCTATTTGTAAAGGACATAAAACCTGTAGACGTAATGACGATATCGTATAAACTCAAAGATATTCACGGTAGTCCTTTGCAGGGGACAGTACAAAATACCATTCACAACTTGGGTGAAGAGTGAAGGATCTTATTTCAAATCGCTAATTTTCAATTGCTTGTCTATCCAGTATGCGTCTTTATGAAATCCGTAGGAAGAAGGAATGAAGTCCCCGACCAAATCAACGTTGGCACGTACAGGTACTGTGGTATCCATTGCCCAAATTACAGCATTCACTAACAACCTCCTAACTCCTTCGTTCAACATATCGGACGACGACCCAATTGTCGAGGTAAAAGCTTTACCTCTCTTTCCTTCTGGGAGTTGGTAACTCTTGGTCCAAGCAATGGGCATAAGAATATCATTAACTTTGGTACCTTCGTTGTTTTCTTCGGCGAGTTCAGTGTCGGTAGGTTTCATTCCAAAAAAGATATCGGTCTCATCATATTCCCCTTTTCTATTGATTACCTGGCCTAAAATAATCGGGTGTGAATCGCCGGGTAGTGGCAATCGAACACCGTAAACATCTGTAGAGCCCCAGATATCCCCACTTTCAATGCCATTTGTAATAGCATGTGATTCTGCGTTTTCGGCAATCTTGCCTCGCGTACTTTGGTGTTTATGATGCCCATGGTGGCTAATCCATTTTTCCCCTAGAACCAATCGACCAAATCCACCTTTCCATTCCGATTTTTCCCCATCGTAATTATTACCATAGTGTATGTAATTAGAGGTAGAATCCCGATTGAAATTAAAAGCATGCGTGGCCGTCCTAATCCCCATAACAGGTTTGCCACTTTTCAGGTAGCTGTCAATATGTTGCATCTGCTCATCCGGTAATGCCCTGAACCGTGTAAAAACGACCATCATATCGGCTAATTTAAGTGCTTGTAATCCAGGGATGTGTGCAACATAATTGGCATTTATGATCCCAGGGTTCCCAGGATCTTGTGGAAATAGTACAGTACACTTAAAACCGTGATGTCTTGAAAGTATTTTGGCCAATTGTGGTAAGGCCTCTTCCGATCTGTATTCTTCATCGCCTGAAACCAACACAATGTGCTTGGAATTTTCATTATTACCTTCAAAGGTCAACCATTGGGTATGTTCTTCTTTGGCAATTTGAACAATTTCTTCGGTTTCTTTTTTTTGTTCTTTGCAAGCAACGAATAAGCTTATGCAAATGAAGATGTAAAGTAGTCTTTTCATTCGTTTGAAATTATGGTTGGCAGTGGATTAAATTCCCATTCCTTTCTTTATAAATTGCAATCCGTCAGTGTATATTTCAACTGCAGGCGAAAAATCCCGCCATAC
>CAZHJO010000429.1:0-3121 GCA_964532755.1 uncultured Maribacter sp.
TGTTGTACTTCCATAATTACAATTTTTGACTTTTATTTAGTTGGATTGATTTATTCTCGTTTTCAATACTATCGGCAGCCTTATCCTGGTCTAACGCTGGGGTGGTTTTGACCAATTCATCTTCAAACAGCATACGAACAGAGGGGGTGTACGAATCATCGTACTGCCCACTTCTGACAGAAATAACGAAAGCTGTGAAAAAGATTATCGCAACAATAATGCTGATAGTCAATAGCACATAAATGACACTCATACCTAATACCTGAATTTCGACGCAAATCTAAATTTCTGCGAAAAAACAAAAAATGACTTATGTCAGGTTTTTAAATTAAATTAACTTTTTCCCTAAAAAATTTGTGGCCAAGGTTGTGAACCCAACCACACTTATAGAACTCAAAGGCATTAAAATAGCGGCTATGACCGGCTCCAATTGTCCGGTAACCGCAAAATAGAGTCCAATAACATTATATAAAAATGACAATAAAAAACTTAGTTTAATAATCTTTATCGATTTTTTTGATGCCATGATGTAATTAAAGAGTTGTTCAAATTTTGATGCATCAAGAATACCATCACAGGCCGGCGAAAATACATTCACATTTTCCGAAATGGCTATGCCAACATTGCTTTGTACCAAGGCCCCTGCATCATTGAGTCCGTCACCGACCATCATTACTTTTTTCCCCTGTTCTTGGAGCGATTTTATAAAATCTAATTTGTCATTGGGTTTTTGATTGAAATACAGCGGGGTCAGTTTTGGCAAAATTTTTTCGAGCCTTGTTTTTTCACCTTCATTATCACCTGATAAAATGGCCAAATCAAAAGTTTTTCCCATTTCCTTGAACACCTTGGAGACACCATCACGGTAATGATTATGAAATACGAATCGTCCTTTGTAGGTGTCATTACTGCTTATGTGGACTGAGGTGTTTTCAGGGTCGGAACCCAATGAATTACCGACAAAATCGGCAGAACCTACTTTAATATGAGCGTCATCTTTTTTACCTTCCAAACCTTGTCCCAAATGTTCTTGATATTCATCAAGGGGTACGATATTATGGTCGGCCAACAAATCGTATAAGGTGCGGCTTAATGGATGGTTCGAGGCTCGCAATGTATTTTTCAGCAGCGATTCTTCCTGATAAGAAAGCCGCATTCCCTGATAGGTAGCGCTACTCTTTTGGGTCGTTGTAATAGTACCGGTTTTATCGAAAATCGCCGTGTTTATTCGAGCCAATTGTTCTATGGTCTGTGTGTCTTTTAAATAGAATTTCTTACGACCGAAAATTCGTAATAGATTTCCAAGAGTAAAGGGTGCTGCCAATGCTATTGCACAAGGGCAGGCAATAATCAACACTGCAGTAAAGACATTCATGGCCTTGCTACTATCGTAATACATCCAAAAAGCCGTCGCTACAAATGCAATAGTCAAAACAGCCCAGGTAAAACGTTTACCAATACTATCCGTGAGTGTTTGGAATTTACTTCCCTTATCGTCACTGAAAACAGTATTGCTCCAAAGTTGGGTCAAATAGCTCTGTGAAACCGATTTTAGTACGTCCATCTCTATGGCATCCTCCAATTGTTTACCTCCGGCAAAGATCTTATCCCCTGATTCCTTAAAAACTGGTTCCGATTCACCTGTAACAAAACTGTAATCAATTTGTGCACGGCCATTAATAAGGATACCATCGACCGGTATTAATTCCTCATTTCTGATCAACAGCCTATCTCCTCTTTTAACGTCATAGACCTGAACGGTTTCTTCTTTGTTGTCACTGTTTATTCTAGTGATAGCAATAGGAAAGTATGACTTGTAATCCCTTTCAAAAGAAAGGAACGAATAGGTTTTCTGTTGAAAAAACTTGCCAATGAGCAAAAAGAATATCAAACCGGTTAAACTGTCAAAAAAACCAGTACCCCAATCAAAGATGATTTCTAAGGTGCTTCTTATAAAAAGGGCCAATATACCCAAGGCAATAGGAACATCGATATTCAGAATTTTAGATCGCAGTCCTTTGTAGGCCGAGATCAAATAGTCTTGCCCTGCATAGAGAACCACTGGTAATGAGAAGGTAAACATGAGCCATCTAAAAAGCCCTTTGTATTGATCTAACCAGAATTCATCAACTTCAAAATATTCTGGGAAAGATAGGAACATGACATTGCCAAAAGCAAATCCTGCTACGCCCAATTTGTAGATAAGGCCGCGATTTACCTTTTTTGCACTCTTATTATAATCGTCAAGCGAGATGTAAGGTTCGTACCCTATTCTCGCCAATAAAATGACTAGCTCTTTGAGGTTCAGTAGTTCCGGATTAAAAACAATCCTTACCGTTTTCTTCGGAAAGTCAACTTGTGAACTACTGATTGCAGTATTTAATTTGTTCAGGTTTTCTAAAATCCAAATACAGGAACTACAATGAATATGGGGTACATAAAGGTTTATGATTTGAAGCTTGTCTTCATTGAATTCCAATAGTTTTTCAATGATCGATCCTTCATTGAGGAAGTCATATTTTCCTTCTACTATTTTGGGAGTGGCGCCCGCAGCCGATTGTATATCATAATAATAGGACAAATCATTGGTAGCGAAAATGTCGTATACGGTTTTACAACCGTTACAGCAGAAATTCTTCCCATCGTGTTCAATAGGTTTCGTGCCACAATCGTCACCACAATGATAACAGTTGACTACATCCATTCACATTTACTTATACCTGCCGCAAATATTTGCAACTTTACCAAATATTTACATGATAATTGTCATCTTTTCGATATTTTTATTGCATATTTCAGGCAAAGTAAGAAATTATTTTATGGAAGAGGGAGATCAAACAAGATGTGAGAATTGTATCGTAAGACAATTCAATTCCTTACGGGCCATGAGCAAGGCGGAACTCAAAAAGGTTTCCGATTCCAAAATCACAAAGAAAGTCAAAAAAGGAGAAGCTCTCTTTGAAGAGGGCGATAAGTTGGATGGTGTCTTTTGCGTGCGTGAAGGTGTTTCGAAACTTTCAAAGTTGAGTGCCAATGGTAAGGATCAAATTGTTAAATTGGCCAGTAAGGGAGAAGTAATGGGTCATCGTTCTGTAATAGCTGAGGAATCTTCAAATTTGAG
>CAZHJO010000430.1:0-3111 GCA_964532755.1 uncultured Maribacter sp.
TATGTGAAAATGAACAAAGACTCCTTAAAGGAGTGGGGGGCAATGTAAAATACACACATTATACGATATTTAAGCCCTGACGGTACCGTCAGGGCTTTTTTCATGGTCGAAACCGTTCACATTAATTGGCTTTTATGTTATCTTTGATGGTTCATAAAACCGCTATTTACCATGTATAAATCCATTATTTTATTAGCTTTTTCCATTTTATTCATCTCTTGTGAAAAGGAAATTGAAAAACCAGTCTATACTGCCGAAAAATGGGAGAATCCAGAATGGGAGAATCCAGAAATATTTCAAATCAATAGGGAGGAACCTACAGCTTCGTTTTATAGATATGAAAGTGAGGAAGACGCCTTAAAAAATTCTAGCTGGGAGCATTCACCCTTATACCAATCCTTAAATGGTACTTGGGATTTCTATTATGCCGAAAATCCGATGCAAAGACCGGCAGATTTTTATAAAAATGATTTTGACCTCACAGGTTGGGATAAACTAGTGGTGCCATCGAATTGGGAAATCGAAGGTCATGGGATTCCATTTTACACCAATGTCACCTATATGTTCCCACCTAATCCACCCTATATACCCCATGGCGACAATCCAGTTGGGAGCTACAAGCGTGAGTTTGATATTCCTGAAAATTGGGAAGGCAAAGAGATTTATCTGCATTTTGAAGGGGTTAGTGGCGCCATGTATATTTGGATAAATGGTGAAATGGTAGGGTATAACGAGGGCAGCAAAACGCCTGCGGAATATGCTATTTCAAAATATATTAAACAAGGTAAGAATAGCATTGCCGTCCAAGTGCTGCGTTGGTCAGACGCAAGCTACCTTGAAGATCAGGATTTTTGGCGATTAAGTGGTATTGATCGGGATGTATACCTATATGCTGCAAATTATACCACCATCAGTGATTTTACGGTAGTAGCCGATTTGGAGAATGACTATAAAGACGGATTGTTCAAACTTCAATTAGAGGTCACTAATGCTTCGGAAAAAGAAAAAGGTCCATCGATTATAGCAATAAAATTATTGGATGGGACCAATGAAATCTATGCAGATTCCAAAGAAATGGAAAACACGGCAGGCATTTCGCAATTGACATTCGAAAAGAAGATTCCTGGAATTAAAACGTGGAACGCAGAATCGCCCAATTTATATACACTACTGATTAGCCTAAAGAACGAAGATGCAACAATCACAGAAGCCACAAGCGTCAAGGTTGGTTTTAGAAAAGTTGAAATAAAGAACAATCAATTCTTGGTTAATGGTAAGGCAGTATTGCTGAAAGGGGCCAATCTTCACGATCACCACGAGGATACAGGCCATGTAGTAACTGAAGAACTTACCCTGAAAGACCTTACGGTCATGAAGCAAAACAACCTTAACGCCATTCGTTGTAGTCACTATCCAAAGAATACACATTTTTATAGAATGTGTGATAAATATGGTTTTTATGTAATCGATGAAGCCAATATCGAGATTCATGGTATGGGTGCCACCAACCAAGGCCTCGATAGTGACTTAGAAGCTCAGAAAGTACATCCGGCATATCTTCCACAATGGAAGGCGATGCATTTAGATCGTACCATTAGAATGTTTGAAAGGGACAAGAATTTTGCTAGTATTATCACTTGGTCATTAGGAAACGAAGCGGGAAATGGCGATAACTTTGTCGCTACTTACGATTGGTTAAAGGCCAATGACACTACTAGACCCGTCCAGTATGAGGGGGCAACTTCCTATGAAAACACCGATATTCAGGCCCCAATGTACATGCGTATTCCCGATATGGTAGCGTACGCCGAAAACAATCCAAAAAGACCACTTATCCAATGTGAATATGCCCACGCCATGGGTAATAGTGTAGGTAATCTCCAAGAATATTGGGATGTTATTGAGAAATATGATGTGTTGCAAGGTGGATTTATTTGGGATTGGGTCGATCAAGGCATTGCTACCAAAACCGAAGACGGAAAGGATTACTGGGCTTACGGTGGAGATTTGGGAGGAATGGACTACCAGAACGATGTCAACTTTTGTTTGAATGGGGTAGTAAACCCCGATAGAAGTGCCCACCCTTCATTGTATGAAGTAAAAAAAGTGTATCAATATGTAAAATTTGAAGCTAAGAATGCCAAATCCGGCGAAATCATTGTTAAAAATGGGTATGATTTTACTAATCTCGACAATTTTGATTTTAGTTGGAAGTTGTTTAAGGATGGTAATGAATCGGCAACCGGTGAATTACCCGTAATTGATTTGACGGCTGGGGCATCAAAATCTATTCGTCTAGACCTGCCTAAGTTGGAGGATCCTACTGCAGAGTACTTCCTGAATCTGTATGCGACAACAAAAGAAGGCACTCCTTTGATACCGGCAAATCATCTAATAGCCTATGAACAATTTCAACTGTCAGCATTTACGCCCGACACCTTCACTACTACTGATTCAAATGAAGGACTTGAAATTACCTCAGTAAACAATTTAGTAATCATAAAGGGTAAAGCCTTTGAAGTGCAGTTCGATTCTGAAAAAGGGGAGCTCACCTCAATAGACTATGGAAATGGAAATATTTTGGTAAAAGGCATAAAGGCCAACTTTTGGAGAGCGACCACAGATAACGATTTTGGCTATAATATGCCGAAAAAATTAAAGGTATGGAGAGATGCAACCGACAACCAGAAATTGTTGAAAATGTCTGTTGAATCAGGAAAAAACAAACAGGCTATCGATGTTTTGAAACTAGCGGAAAACCCCTTTAAAGTGGACAAGAATAATATTAGGATCACTTCAAATTTTGAATTGGCCGATGTAAATGGAAAGGTGGGTATAACTTACGATATTAATGATAAGGGAGAAATTCGGGTCAATACCCAACTCTCAGAAATTAATAAGGACTTACCAGTATTACCACGATTTGGGAATAACCTAATAATTCAAAATGAATATCAAAAAGTGAACTGGTACGGCAGGGGACCCCATGAGAATTATCAAGACCGTAAAACTTCGGCCTTGGTAGGAAATTATGAAGCCACTGTTGAAAGTTCAAATGCTATATTAAATGATGCCGACATTATATTCACATTAGATTTTAACGCCTTACAA
>CAZHJO010000431.1:0-3100 GCA_964532755.1 uncultured Maribacter sp.
CCATTATGTTCCTTATTTAATAAAGCTTCTACAACCACATCAGCTATGTCATCTGTATCTACATAAGGTACTTTGGCTTCTGCTTGCGGTAATGCAACAAATCCTTCTAAGATAGGCTCCAAGAAAAAGCTCTCACTAAAATTTTGATTAAACCAACTGGCACGAACAATAGTATAATCCAAACCAGAGTGAATCACGACTTGTTCGCACAACTCGGCCTCCCGCTCTCCTTTTCCTGATAAGAGCACCAGTTTATTCACACCACTTCTCTTTGCTTGTTTTGTTAATTCCTCAATGGCTTCCAATGCCCCTGGAACAGCTAAGTCTGGTTGGAATGTAATATATACTTTATCCATTCCTTGCATGCTCGCTGCCCATGTTTCGAAATTATCCCAATCAAATGCCGGTGTAGCTAATCGGGAACCAACTCTAACGTTTTGGCCCAATCTGTTTAGTCTATCGACTACTTTTCGACCTGTTTTGCCGGTTCCTCCAATTACTAAAATGTTACTTGTATTTTCCATTTTTTAAATGATTATGATATTAATATTATTGTTTGATGTTATGTAATAAGCTGATTATCAGTAGCAAAAAAGAGATAGCAGAAATTACTGTCCTGATTAAATGCAAGCGATTCCATTTTTCTTCAAATTTTTCGCGTAGTTGCCTTAGCTCGTCAACACTAGCAATACTTAAGTCTGTTTTATCCAGCATCTCATTGAGCGGTACATTACCGAAAATGGTTATTAATAGAACTCCCACAAAATAAACTACCGTCGCCAAGATCAATAACAAGATCAATGAACTCGCTGCATTTCTAAAAACATACAAATTGATCAGACTTAGGAAGAAAGGGCCAAAAAACACTGCGATAAATGGCAGATTTATTATTGTTCTATTCATCTGTTGAAAGGCACTTAAATAACCATAGTTGTCTAAATTGCCTATCCCAGGAGTTATTGCATTGGACCATGTAAAGCACAATCCCGCGGATAATCCAGTTAGTAGTATCAGTACAATGAGTCCAATATTTTCTAAAGTTAGAACCATGGCCTTATTGTTTTGATTTAATTTTCTGTGGATAGACCTGGGAGTACCAGTATAGAATAGCTACGGATAAGAATTCAAAAGCTATAATCCAAAACCCTAAAGAAGTGAAAAAGCTGTAGTGACTTCCTCCATTAGGAATCACAAATAACGGAACTGTAATGAGTGCATCTAAGGCCACTGCTGTTAGCAACATGGTTTGACCTACTAAATACCCATGGGTTTTTCTTTCTTTTTTGTAATAGTAAGAGCATCCAAACCAGACTAATGGCATAACAGCAACAAAAAGTACAACGTTTGCTTGCGCATCTGCATCTTCTAGAAGGGGCAAATAATAAGAAACTGAATAAAAAAGTACGGCAATAATCCAAATGACTATACCTAATAAAATGGCTCGCATAGTTTTCATGTCGTTATAAGTATTTAATTATAAGACAAATGTATCACAGCACTAAAGGAGTAACTTATTCGAAAAGGATTATGATTTGTTCGAAAAGGAGAACATACCAAATATGATCTATTTCAATAATCAATTTAGTAGTACTTGATTTGACTAGGTCTATAACCAAACTTTTTTTCAAAGGCGTTTGAGAATGAACTCAGACTATCATAGCCAACATGCCATGCTGCTTCTTGCACTGTTGATTCCTGATTTCTAATCATTTTATGAGCTAGTGTAAGTCGCTCGTTTTGAAGGTATTTAAAGACAGGCACACCAAAAAACGCTTTAAAGTCTTTTTTTAATTTAAAAGTATTCAAACCTATTGCCAAGGAAATTTCGCTGAGAGAAGGTGGGTTATCTATATTATCCAATAAGATGTCTTTAACCTGATTTAGTTTTTCCCGTTCAGCAGTCTTTATTCTTTCTGTTTTCGAGTTTGCCAATTGACCAAAAAAATGAGAAAGCAATGCGGTAATTTGACTTCTAAAGAACATCATTTTGGTTTTGCCTTGGTATTGAATATTAAATAAAGAAGCCACTATCGTTTGCATTTCAGGGGTCATTATGAAACTTGGTCCTTCTACATAATGGTCTGATGGATTAACCAATTGAGCAAGCATTTCTCCAAATAACTCACCTTCATGGTTAGGGAGTTTATCCAATGCGGTTATTGTTGTTGCTATTACCAAACATTCCAATGGTTTGGAAGAAGAAACTGAATGTATAAATTCTACTTTTTCGTCCGCATAAAATGATAGTGCCAATCCTTTGGTATAGTTAAACTCCTTTTTTTTGTCACCATATTTTACAGAAAGGTCAACATTTCCTGAACCATAAAAGGCAACGGCTATTAAAGGTTCTTCAAAGCGGCAAGCATCAATTTCAATCGTATCAGAGCTTGCTTCTTCGACTAAAATGATAAAATCATTGATATGTATAAAATCGCGCGTCACGGACTTAATGGAAGGTACGAAAAAATGAAATGTTTTTTTTCTACATTATTCAATCATTTTCCTGTTTTTAAGAATTAGCAAAGTCGCTATATAAATACCGACAATAGCTAATGGTATGGCCACAAACCTGTGTTGAGGTAATTCGTACCAAAGCAGAACTATCAGTGCGGATCGTAGTACGGCATGAAAAATGCCTACCCAATGTTTGATAATCCATGAAAACGGGAGCCACATGGTTCCCGTCAAAATGCCTACAGTCAATGGCAACGAAGAATAGTCCAAAATGAAGAAGGGGATAGCAATGGCATAAACCAAAACGGCCTGTCCAACGGTGTACATGAAAAGTACATCAAAAATATTTTTGGGTTTTTTCTTGTCTAAAAAATTCTCACCAGTGAATTTTGAAATGAACAAACCCATATAGACAATGCTTCCCGTGGCTATGAACAATACCCATACTGTCACTTCTATGGGAAATAGTAGCCCTGAAATCCCAGTGATCAACCAGGCAATTAACCCTGCTAAGGGTGTAGCAAGAAACTTTCTATTTGAGAATTCAATTCTTTGTTGTTCCAAAGTTCTTTCCATTTTTTTTCTTTATTATTTAAGTAGTCCTCAATTTGTTCAAATCGTTACACTAGCTTAAAAAGAGTTTTGT
>CAZHJO010000432.1:0-3094 GCA_964532755.1 uncultured Maribacter sp.
TTCGGGATCTTTTATTTCAGACGAAACCAAATCATAACGCAAGCCGGTTGTCAGGACCGTGTTTTCAGTCAAGGTATATTTACCTTCGGCAAAAAGACCGATATCATTTATGTAGGAGTCTTGCCATACCTTATCTATAAACTCCATTGGAGTGGGTAATGGTCCCATCATGTTGCGTTTTACTAATCGAGTGCGTTTGCCATCCCTTGCTATATGCATGGCATCAATTCCTGTGAAGAGGGTGAATTCTTCAGCTGGTTTTAACTTGAATTCTATTTTACCGCCAGCTGTGGTAGCATTGATTGCAGATACAGCATCGGTCATCATAAAACTAGGTCTATTGGTATTGCTCATGATGTGATCTACATAACTATAATATAGTTTTGCATCGATATTCTTGAGAGGACCACTTAAACCTGTGAGTTTATAATCCAATGATAGAATACTACTGTCATCCAGCTCGGTATCCATGGGTAATCCTGCGTGGAGTACATCCCTGCCGAACGATTGCCTCCAATGCGCTTGTAAGCGCTGGTTTGGAGTAAAATTCAACCCAACTTTAACACCATAATCCAAACTCCTAAAGGAGGAAGGAACTTCAGTGCCATCACCATCTTCGTAATTGCCAAAATCCCTAAAACCAACATTCCCGGTAATATCATATTTTTCAGTAGCCTGCTGTAATCGGGCCATAGATACCAACGAACCACCGTTACTTTCGTAACCCCCATGAATGCTACCACTTAACCCATAATCGCTGGCATCGGGGACTTGTGTCACCATATTTACAATGCCACCAAAAGTAGCACCATAACGTACCGTATAAGGACCTTTGATGATTTCTATTTTTTCAATTTCCTCCGGTATCACATGTGTGGTAACTGGGTCCATTCGGTTCGGACAGGCGTGCATGGCTTTTGTGCCACCATCAAATTGTACATTCAACTGCTCATATTGTGAAGCCCTAAAACTTGGATCATTGGCATAATTACCTCTTTTGATCAATGAGAATCCATTAAGGTCGTTAAATAGATCCGCAACGTTCCTTGGTTGTACGATTTTTTTAACATAGTCATTGGTCTCAACGGTAAAAACAGGATCCATTTTTGCATCACCGGTTACCATAACCCCTGAAATAGTTATGGGTGCTTCTTCAAGCAAAATCGAAACACTTGTTTGCTGGGGATTAACGAATTTTTCAATAGTCTTAAAACCTAGGTAAGAAATTGTGATTGTTGCACCGCTTTCTGGAATGTCCAACTCAAAATTACCATTGGAATCTGTAAAGGTCAATACTTTGCTGTTTACTAATACATGGGCTTCTTCAATAGGATGATTGTTCTTTTGGTCTAAAACTTGACCTTTAAAATTTTGTGCGTTTAAAGCGTGACCAACTATTATAATGATGGCCACCAATAGGTGTTTTAAATTCATTATTGAATCTTTAATTTATAAATAGGAGTTAGCCGAATCAAAGTATTGTCTTGATTCAACATAAAAATGAAATAATGAATTAAACTTGAGGAGGTTGTAGTTCTTTTTCGAGTGGATTAAAACGGTAGTGATTAGTGTAGTTGTTATTCCTTTTGGAAATCTTAGTATAAACCGCAAAATCAATCTCCATTCCCAATTCCAAAAACAAAACGGTTTCAGTTCTTAGAAGATCAATATTTATCGGGGGATTGTCATCATTCGACTTTTGATTGAGCATCTTGGAAAGTGCACATATTCCTTCACAATTCAGCTCTGGTCGCTCTTTGTTCTCACAAAAACGCTCAACAAAATCCTCGGTAAATAAGGCATAGTAGCCTACGGTCCCGGCAATCTTTAAGCTACCTGTCAAAGTAATGACCAGGAAAAGGATTGAGAAGGCAAGACTATATTTTTTCACGCCACAAAAATATTATCAACTTTTTGCTTAAAAGCTGACATTTATCATGAATTTGATCTGTTGAACCCAATAGTTTTGTAAAAAAAGACATAAATGTCTTTTAATCCTTTTAACAACCAATTAAATCAACTAAAATGTTATCCAAAAAACAAGCAAGAGCTTTCTTTCTAGGAGGAACATTAGTAACCTTTTTAATTTTTATTGGGCTTACTATATATTCTTTCAGTGTAGAAAATGATCAAAGTAATCACGAGAACATAACTGAGGCCGTGGTTCGTGGAAAAAGAATATGGGAATCGAACAACTGCATGGGTTGCCATACAATATTAGGGGAAGGTGCCTACTATGCCCCTGAACTCACAAAAGTTGTTGATCGTATGAACATGAAATACGACGGTCAAGGAGAAGAGGTAATTAAGAGCATTTTAATGTCACCTGCACCTTGGCAACCGAATGGAAGAAAGATGGTCGCTTATGAAATGACCGAACAGGAAGCAGCCGATATGGTCGAATTCTTTAAATGGATTGGGGAAATTGATTTAAACGGATTTGATAGAATTGTTTCGCCATTGGCTAAAAAAGAAAATAACAACTAAACCAAATAATCATGAAATATAAATCACAAAAAGTAGCCTATTGGTTTTTTGCTTTGTCAATGCTTTTATTGGTATTGCAATTGGTATATGGCTTTGTAATGGGCTTTGCTCGAATAGGCTTTGATAATTTACACGAATTCATTCCATTTAATACCGCAAGAGCGGTGCATACTAATTTATTGGTAGTATGGCTGCTATCAGGTTTTATGGGCGCGGCTTATTACATTATACCTGAAGAGGCCCAACGGGAACTGGTAAGTGTAAAATTGGCTTACGTACAATTGATCAGTTTGGCGGTAGTCGGTGTTATTGCCATTGTTGGATATCATTTCAATTATTGGGAAGGAAGAAAATTCTTGGAGATTCCAAGACCATTGGATTTCTTGGTCGTCGTTAATGTACTTCTGTTTTTAGGATTGATTTTAGTAACCTTGTTTAAAGGCAAACGACGAACGACTACAGCACTTGTACTCTCAATGGGCTTGTTATTTGCGGCTTTATTATATTTACCTGGCATGTTGCCATTTGATAGCCAGGTAATGGACTCTTTCTTCAGATGGTGGGTTGTTCACCTATGGGTTGAAGGTGTTTGGGAATTGATAATGGG
>CAZHJO010000433.1:0-3090 GCA_964532755.1 uncultured Maribacter sp.
AATTGGTTTTCCCAATGGTAAGTACTAAAAACGGAATGGTCGAAGTGCCCGGCAATCCTGGATTGGGGATAGAAGTCAATGAGGAGGTCATAAATCATTATGCGATAAACCTACCTCGAGAATCATCCTTCAAATAGTTGTTACAGATCTTTGGTTTTGATTAAAGCAAAATGCCCATCTGTGGCAGGAAAAAGAACATCTATTCCCATTGGGATATTGAGAATTGACGATATTGCCTTGCATAACATAAGCAATAAACAATGAACTTAAGAGTGATTTTATGTCTGGGGATTATCGCGTTGAATTTCTCAGCATTAGCACAGACCCCTGAACCTCCACAGGGATTTAAATGGGTCCCTAATGAAAAATTCAGCGATGAATTCAATGGTAATGAACTGGATGCCACAAAGTGGTATGACCGCTCTCCTTATTGGGTAAACGGCAGACCACCGGCTACCTTTAGGGACTATTCGGTGTCTGTGAATAATGGTAATCTACAAATCAAGAATTCAGTTTTAGAAGGAGATAGCATCTATACTATTGCTGGAGGGGCAGTTGCTTCTGTAGCAAAAGATGCTCATTATGGCTATTATGAAGCACGCATCAAAGCTTCAGGAATTTCTATGTCATCAACATTTTGGATGAAGAACAAAAGGATTAAGGATGGTTGCGTTACCGAACAACAAGAGCTTGACATTGTCGAGATCGTTGGGCATCAAAAAAGGGCGGGTGATTTTAGAGAGACGATGAAATCCAATGCCCATTTTATAGATACCCCATGTGACGGCGAGGAAAACTATATTTCGACTCCTGGTCCTGGTGCGAAAATAGCCCCTCCCGCAAATGAAGCCTATCATGTCTATGGCTGTTGGTGGGTCAACGCCAAAACGCTGCATTTCTATTTGGATGGAAAGTTTGTATTTACCATTAACCCGAGTACGGCGATTCGCGAAGATCCTTTTTACCGACCCATGTATATGCATTTGGTAACGGAGACTTATAACTGGGAAGATCCACCTACGCCAGGGGAATTGGCTGATGATTCAAAAAATACCACTTATTATGATTGGGTCAGGTCATACCTGCTAAAGCCAATTGAATAGGTTTTCATTTGGGTTCAATGATCACTCCTCTTTCGGCCTCACTATCCGTGGTATAACGATATACTTTGGGAAGGCCCTCGCCACGGGCGATTTTGATTTCTTTTTCCCAAGCCATTCTCATATTCGATAGTATTGCACTTTTTGAGGGGTCACCAACAAGATTAGTGGTTTCGTCTGGATCATCGATTAAATTGAAAAGTTCCTCATATACAGCGGGTTCTGCATTTAAAGGTCCTTCAATATAATCCCTATAAACAGCGATATCGGGATCATGAACCTTGTAAAGCATACTTGTCATTTTTATCCCCATTTCGTTGGCAATGGCAATTTTTTTACGGGCTGAAAAATTCTTATTCTTATAGTACCTTATATATTTCCAATCCATATTCTGAACCGACTCACATCTGGGATTCCCAAATTGGGTAGACCAGAGATTCTCGGTAAATAGGTAAGATCGGACTGAAGATTCATTTCTACTTAACAAACCAGTTAAATCCTTGCCCTGATAGGTTTGTGGTATGGGCACATTCGCCATAGACATCATGGTCGGTGCGATATCTATACTTTGTACCAAAGCATCTGATTTTTGACCTCTGCTAGATTTTTTTGAATTTGGATCATAAACTATTAATGGCACATGGGTTGTTATCTCATAGCATAGTGCTTTCCCTCCTAGACCAAATTGTCCCATGAATAAACCATGGTCTGAGGTAAATACAATCACTGTATTTTTATCCAGTTTCTGCTTTTTCAAGCTTGCTCTAAGTTCACCTATCAAACGGTCAATTCCGGTCATGGCCTGCAATTGTCTTGTGTAGCGCTCACGAACACCATCAGGAGTATCAACATAATTATAACCTTCTTGTCGATCTTCGACACGATGGATCTCTGGTGGTAATTTTGGTGCCCTGATATCTTTTTTGGCCACATAGTGCTTGGGCAGTGGAATATCCAAATCCCTATACAATGAACGATAAATTTCATCATCGCTCTCCCTCATCTCCATAGAACTTGTTCCAGCACCGTGGGGAAGATTAAAACAGACCGATAACATGAACGGTTTATCTTCGGGCCTTTGGTCAATAAAAGTCAAAGCACCCTCCAATTTTTGTTCATTGGTCAAAAAATCATGGATTCCTTCACCTACAACCTCAACTTGCGTATCCATTGTAGCACTCTTAAAAATCTTATGCCGTTCTTTTGGATAGAATCCCAAATGACCATGGCCAGCATACCAATAATCAAAGCTCTGCTCCATTACACCACTGGCATACCCACCCCTGCCGACGGGAACGTGGTTTTTACCGATCCAGCCTGTATAATATCCGTGATGTCGCATGACCATGGGATAGGTATTCTTCCAACCTTCATCAGACATGCTCGTTCCTGAATTGAAATTTATGCCGTGTGCCCTTTCAAATTGACTGGCCAATATACTGGCTCTGCTAGGTGTACAGATGGCACTTGTAATATGGGCATTGGTAAATAGAACACCATCCTTAGCGAGTTTGTCCAGACTTGGTGTTTTAACAATATCATTGCCCGTACAGCCCATCATTCCGTATTGTTGGTCATCTGTCAAAATAAAAATAAAGTTGGGACGCTCTTGGGCCCATGCTCCAATAACAAAAGCAAAATAAATCAACAAAGCAATCGCCATGGTGATTGCAGATCTTGGTTGTTTATGATTCTTCATTTTCACTTTGTTCTTGCACTATCACATTATTTTATTTTCCCTAAGGATGCATGGCTTTTTTCCTCACGGCCTTCAAATTCCTTTGCTCCTTACTAACATTCTCCTCATGCGGATCTTCCCAGCCATGGGCTATATTTTTAGCGTCCCATGCCCGATAGAACTTCTCTAAACGAGTTACTATTTCGGGAAGCTCTTTTGAGATCTCTTTTCGTTCGTACGGATCATTCTTCAAATCAAAAAGCAAAAGGTTTTTGGCATTCGCCCGTTTATACAGTTTATAATCCCCGATCC
>CAZHJO010000434.1:0-3077 GCA_964532755.1 uncultured Maribacter sp.
ATTGGAGCTGTGAACGAGTTTGCCGATGATAATGATGTTGTACTCTGTGCCGCAGGAAGTTTGCCCGGCGATCTCCATAAATTATGGCGTACCAAAAGCAATAAGAGTTTCCATTTGGAATACGGCTATTCTTGTATGGGCTATGAAATCGCAGGTGGACTTGGTGCCAAAATGGCCGATCCAAGTAGAGAGATATATGTTATGGTAGGAGATGGTAGTTATTTAATGCTTTCCCAGGAAATTGTCACTTCCATTCAAGAAAACTATAAAATGACTATTGTGTTAATCGATAATGATGGGTACAAGAGTATAGGCTCTTTATCCCGTAGTTTGGGTAGCCAAGGATATGGAACCAGATACCTATACAGAAACCCTGACTCCCAAAAAATTGACGGTGATGATGTAATTTCAGATGCAGTTTTACCAATTAATTTGGCAGATAATGCACGTAGTTTAGGAGCGCATGTGATTGAGTGTACAGATTATGAAAGCCTAACCGTAGCTCTAAAAGAGGCCAAAAAGATTGATAAGACAACGGTTATATATACTACTTGTGATAGATATCAGGGCACGGAAGGCTATGGCTGGTGGGAAGTTCCCATTTCAGAAGTGTCCGAAATGGAAAGCGTTCGAAATGCATATTTGGATTATTTGGAACAGAAAAAGAAACAGAGATTCCATAACTAAATTACAATCAGGGGGCATTCAAAAGTATGTGATATTCCTTAATCGGATAAAAATCAATAACAACCAAAAAACAATCAATCCATGTATACTGCTTTGACTTTTATTGGCTTCATCGCTTTTGTAGCCATTTATTCTTGGTACAAGCTCCGGAAGGAAAAACTGGATTCCCAAGATGGATATTTCCTTGGCGGCCGAAGCTTGACTGGAGTTGTCATTGCAGGATCTATGTTACTGACAAATATTTCAACGGAGCACCTCATTGGAATGAATGGTTCCTCCTACAAAAATGGCTTTATCATTATTGGATGGGAAGTTACCTCGGCTTTGGCATTAGTAGCCGCAGCAATATATTTTGTGCCCAAATACTTGAAAATGGGACTCACCACCATTCCCCAATATTTGGAAAAACGTTTTGATAGTACGACAAGAACTTTGGTCGCCCTATTCTTAATGGTTTCATTTGTAGTTACGCTATTGCCTATTGTACTATACACAGGAGCCATCAATTTGGAAAGCATTTTCAATATATCAGAAGTGTTGGGCGTATCCCAAGAGGAAGGCCTTTGGTTGACCGTTGTGGGCATTGGTGTAATCGGATCCATTTATGCCATTTTCGGGGGCTTAAAAGCCGTCGCCATATCAGATACCATCAATGGTTATGGATTATTAATTGGAGGGCTGGCCATACCCCTTATTGCACTTATCAGTATAGGAGATGGAAACCCATTGGCCGGCCTGAGCAAAGTATACCAGCATAGTCCGGAGAAATTCAATGTCATTGGGGCAAAGGATTCGGTAATGCCTTTTGGAGTGCTCTTTACCGGATTAATCATAAACCAATTGTATTTCTGGAGCATGAACCAGACCATTATCCAGCGAGCACTTGGAGCCAAAAATTTGGTGGAAGCACAGAAAGGACTATTATATACAGGGGTTTTAAAAATAATGGTGCCGATTATCATTATTTTACCAGGGGTCATAGGCTTTTATTATTATGGGGATTCGCTTTTTGAGAATCAGGATATGATTTATCCTGAGCTTATTAAAAAAGTACTACCCGTTGGTCTTGTAGGGTTGTTTGCTGCAATAGTGATGGGGGCCGTTTTAAGCACCTTTAATAGTGTGCTTAACAGTGCTGCGACCATTTTTAGTATCGATGTATACAAAAGACATCTTGGCAAGAACAGTACGGACAAAAAATTAGTTAAGGTAGGGAAATTGACTTCTACTGTTTTGGCCATTTTTGCTATTATGGCGGCACCTATGGTGGCCAATGCGCCAGATGGCTTGTATCAATTGCTACAGCAATTGAATGGTATTTTCTTTATCCCTATTGCATCAATTATGTTAGCTGGGTTTTTTCTAAAGAGAATTTCAGCGGCGGGGGCCAAAGCCGCCCTGTTTGTGGGATTGGCCTTTTATATAACAACAACCTTTATTCTTAAGACCGATATCCATTTTATCCATATTTGGGGCATTGAATTCTTGCTAAACATAGCGGTAATGTTCGGAGTATCATACTTTTACCCTCCGGAAAGAGAGTTTGAAGCTGAAGACCTACATATTTTGGATATGAAGGAATGGAAGTATACCAAGCATATGTCTATAGCACTTTGCACGGTTACCCTATTGATTTATATACTTTTAGGGCAAAATTGATGAAACGAGCATTAAGAAATTTTAAAGATTACTTCACAAAAAATAATGTTTAAAATTTTTGATGTGAGAGCGTAGCGCCTGCCTGCCGCAGGCAGGGTTACATACGTTCTCAATTTTTTAATTAATTCATTTTCAGAGAATTAAAAATATTTTAGCGCATGAAATATAAATGTGTCATTTTTGATTGCGATGGAGTGTTGGTAGATAGTGAGGCCATTTCTGCCCAAGTGCTTATGGAAATGACAAGAGAGTTGGGATTATCCATTAATTTAGACCAAGCTATAGACGAATTTTCTGGAAAGGCCTTTCATAGTATAATTTCCTATATCGAGAAGCGAATTGAGCGAAACCTTCCTGAGAATTTTGAAAGCTGTTTTCGTGAAAAGACTTTTGCCCTTTTTAAATCTGAACTTCAGCCTATAAAGGGAATTCATAAGATGATAAATGGGTTATCAATCCCTTTTTGTGTGGCTTCCAGTGGACCTCGTAAAAAAATTGTGCTGAATTTGACCAAAGTAAACCTGATTGATAAATTTCCACAGAGCAACATTTTTAGTTCATTTGAAATAGGAAGTTGGAAACCAGATCCCGATATTTATCTATTTGCTGCAAAACAGATGGGTTTTAAACCTGAAGAGTGTGCGGTTATCGAAGATAGTGTCTACGGAGTTCAAGCTGCTATTTCAGGCGGTTTTGATACCTATGTGTACGCAAAAGGGCCTAAGAAAAAG
>CAZHJO010000435.1:0-3076 GCA_964532755.1 uncultured Maribacter sp.
ATTGTCCATTTTTTGATCCAATATTTGAGCATCTAAACTACGACCAAGAGACTCCATGGGATCACCAAATCCTGTAACGCCCTGGGACCAGACCAAGAATATTTCAGAACCGGGGATATATTCCCATCTCATCACCAAATTAGACCGAAACTGCACAAACGAAAAGTCTGGATCCCCAAATTCATAATCGGGATTACCATCCAAGTCTTCATCTATGAAATACGTCCCAGTATTATTAGTCCTTGATATTTGGTTCTCGTTGAACAAGGTTATCCTTTGATCGAGTTTTTCAGCAATAGGATCATTCACAAAATTAAAATCGGTATAGGTACCTCTTGAAATAAAAGGCTGCCCATAGAACTGAATTGATAGGTTTGGATTTATACTGTAATTAAAGCGAACAGAGGTACTCAATGTTCTTTGGTCAATGTTCCCTGTAATATATCGCGGAATTCCATTAAAATCCAACTCCTCGACATATTGGGTCTTATTCGGATTTTCTTCATACTCTATCTCGGTCGATAAGTTAAAAGCATCAAAAGGTTGGTATCTAAAGCGCATTACATAACGCTTGAATGAAAAATTATTATCGGCAGCCTGACTATTTACATAACCCAGGGTGAAATTGAATTTCTTACGTTGATCCGATCCAAAAAACAAGTAGCCGAAATTCTCATCTGACCATCGCCAACGAGGACCACCCCTTAAAACCGTATTTGAGAAGATTCGTGGCTTATGGGCACCGCCCAATTCTGTCCACCAATTATTCTTATAATTGATGAATCCTTCAAACTGATATTGAATTCTATTATAATTACCATCAAAATCATAGGTTGTAAATTGTTCCAATTCCAACTGTATACGTCTATAGAAATTCGTCGGTTTCAAGAATAATCTCCTAACCTCCAAAAACTGTTTTATTACATCGGCCTGACGCAGGAATCCCACATCATTTAATTCCAATTCAGGCGAACGCCAAATTACACCGCCTTCATACCGCCAATTACCTCCGCCTGCCTTCCCCATTTCCAATTTACCGCCCGTGCCGGTCAATGAAGTACGGTCTGGGTCTACATTTACATGATCGGCATCAACCCTCTGAAATAAATGGGTAATACTGTTTTGGGTATTTGTTATCGCTTCCTTACTCCCCGAAATATGACTGCTTACCAGGTTGCCTTCAAGATAATAGTTACGGTCCTTCCAATTGTGCTTAAAATCAATACCTCCTGTATAGGCCGCTTTTCTTAGAAATTCGAGATTAGATTCCAATTTTCTATTGGTAGCGGTAAAAATTCCCCCAATATAAGAATTGCGATTATTGAAATCTTTCTGTGCCCTACCTACCAAATAATTGGTCAACGGTTCAACTAATTCTTCCCGTCTTTCACCATTAGAATCAACCTCAGCGAACATTCTTCCTGTTACACTTTCCAATAGGCCTAAGGACCACCCGGTCTTGGTCTTTCCGGAAAACTTCGCGGCTCCCAGAATCGTTGTATTTGTAGGCTGATCCACAAACTCACCGTCACTTAAGGCAGCAGAACCCTGTGGGTCTCGCCCAATTCTTCGGCTATAGAAAAGATTATCATTGCGATCCGCGAATTCGTAATCAAAAATGTTTTTATTTTCTACGAAAAAAGGCCGTCTTTCCTCAAAAAATATCTGAAAACCGTCCAAGGCAATGGCTCCAGGATCGGCATCGACCTGACCAAAATCCGGATTAACGGTTAGATCCAAGGTTAGATCATTGGTAATCCCAATTTTAGCATCCAATCCTCCATTCAGCATAAAATCGGAACCATCCCTGAACGGATTACCCGCTTCTTGTGGATAGGTATCCAATTGATTTACGACAAAAGGCTGGATTTCGAGCTGTTTTTGAGGTTGAATATCAATTAACCCCTTGAGTTCACCATATTCACTAACCCAACCGGGTGTATCCTGCGGTACATGTTGCCACAATGACCTTTCTTCTTCCCTAAATAGCCTACGATGCATCTGCAGTCCCCAAATCTGTTCTTTTTGTTTACCGAATTTAAGTTGGCTAAAGGGTATTTTCATTTCGGCAGTCCATCCTTCCTCATCTATATTGGCTGCGGTGTACCAAATAGGATTCCAACTTTCATCCCAGTTTTCACCATTTTGTGAAATGAACTCATCGTTTTTTACACCTGCGGCAGTAACCGTAAAAGAAAAGGCTGTGCGCTTGTCATTATAACTGTCGATATTGATTTCTATCCAATCACCGGCAAAATTGTCACGACGCGCCAATCGTTTTTCGATTTTGGATGGTACACTATCATAACATCTGACCGCTATGTATAGGAACTTGTTATCATAGACTATTCTAAATTTCGTTTTTTGACCGGGAGGCGTATCATTGTCCGGCTCAAACTCAGTAAAATCAGCGGTCCATTCAGCTATTTCCCAACCTCTTTCCTCAAGCAGGCCATCAATAACCAGCGAATGTCCAGAACCCAAGGGCATTGCCGTATACGAGCGTTTTGTCACCACTTTTGTAGAATCTTGAGCATATATTGAAGAAGTTGAAGTAAAAAAAATGATGATGATCAGTAAATACTTTGTCATTATCTGGTTTGGTTAATAGTTTTGGCAAACACCAAAATTAAATAGGTGATTGTTGTTAGTAGCGATTTTAAATAATCTTTAACAGGATTTACTGTTAATTTTAAATCACTAAAGAATAAAACGATATGTTGCTTTTATTAAAAATATATTCTGGGGCTTTTCATTATTAAAAATATTATCCTGAAGATCATTAAAAAGTCCTTCTTGAGGATTGCCCGATTGCGATAGATCTTGGGACCAAACCAAATAAATTTCTGAACCAGGTGTATATTCCCATCGCACAACCAGATTGGAGCGAAATTGAACAAAAGAAAAGTCTGGATTATCAAAACTAAAGTCATTAGTACCATCTAAATCATCATCAATGCCATAAACATCGTCCACTAATGAAACTTGATTATCATTAAACGGTGAGATCCTATTATTGAATTCCTTTGCCATGGGATCCGTGACCTCTTTAAAATCGGAATAACGCCCCCGGGAA
>CAZHJO010000436.1:0-3072 GCA_964532755.1 uncultured Maribacter sp.
TGCGCTAATGCTCGAATACATTGAAAATGGGCGAAGCACACCTGGTGGGAAACAGTCGAATGAACATAATGGTTTTGGTAATAAGGAATGGAATCAATTCATCGCATTAAGGCAAAACATACAAGAAAATGAAAAACCCCATTAAGTTTTTATTGGTCCTACTATCACTTTGTTTCGTTCAACAAAGTTTCGCCAAAATTTGGCTTCCTTCGATCCTTTCAGACAATATGGTATTGCAACGGAATTCAGAAGTCACGCTTTGGGGTTGGACCACACATACATCGGAAAAACTGACTGTTATCGGATCCTGGAACAATTCAGCGGTTACAACAGAGGCCTACCAAGGAAGATGGTCATTGAAAATTACCACACCCAAATCAGGAGGACCGTATACCTTACGTATCGAAGGGCATGAAAAAATAGAGATTCAGAATGTCCTGATAGGTGAAGTATGGGTAGCCTCGGGACAATCGAACATGGAATGGACACCCACCCAAGGTATATTGCATGCCGAGGAAGAAATACAAAGAGCCAATTATCCGAACATCCGGTTTTTTAAGGTGGATCGCCATACGGCCAACTACCCACAAGAGAATACTTCGGGCAAATGGGTAGTTTGTGCTCCGGAAACGATGAAAAATTTTAGCGCAGTGGCCTATTTTTTCGCCAGGCAAATTCAGGACGAATTATCAATCCCTATGGGACTGATTAGTTCAAATTGGGGTGGAACACCCATAGAAACTTGGATACCATCCCAATTGATCAACGAAAATGAGGAGTTGAAAAAAGCGGCGGCCAAAGTCGAGGAAAAACCATGGTGGCCCAATCATCCAGGCCTGGCCTATAATGCAATGATTTATCCTTTGTCAAAATTCAATATTGCCGGATGTATCTGGTATCAAGGGGAATCCAATAGACAAAACCCAAATTCATATTACAAGTCCTTTCCTTTGCTGATAAAGTCATGGAGAGACCTATGGAAGAATGATTTTTCGTTTTACTATGCTCAAATAGCACCCTTCAAATACGGTGAAGTGGATGCTTTGGATGCGGCCATTGTACGCGATGCCCAATTAGCTACCATGCTGAATACCCCTAAAACAGGAATGGTGGTCACCAATGATATCGGCAACTTGGAAGACATACATCCCATGAATAAGCAGGAAGTAGGTCGAAGATTGGCACTTTGGGCATTGGCCAAGGATTACGGTGTTTCAGACCTGGCCTATTCCGGGCCAGTGTATAAGTCGATGGAAATCAGAAAGAATAAAATAGTATTGTCCTTCGACCATGCCGATAATGGATTGATTAAAAAGGGAAAGCATTTGACCAATTTCACTGTCGCCGGGGCCGAAAGGGTTTTTAAGAAGGCAAAAGCTAAAATTGTCGGAAAGACGATTGTCGTTTCCGCTAAAAATGTAAAAGATCCAATAGCCGTCAGATTCGCATTCACAGATACGGCCGTGCCTAATTTATACAACACTGAAGGCCTGCCTGCCTCGGCATTTAGAACCGATGATTGGAAATTTGAATAAAGGGGAAACAGACAAACACACTTGACCATGAAAGCTGAAAACCGACTTTTGATTTTATTTTTCATTTTACTTCTCACTTCGTGTAGTAAGGAGAAAGAAACATATGAGGATAAATTGTGGTATGATCGACCAGCGGAAGAATGGATGCAGGCCTTACCTGTAGGTAATGGTCGTCTAGGCGCCATGGTGTTTGGCGACCCACATAATGAGCGTATTCAATTGAATGAGGACTCTATGTGGCCAGGGGCCGCCGATTGGCCAGCTTTCAGAGGGAATGCTGACGATTTGGAGGAGATCAGGAATCTATTGAATGCTGGTAAAACCCATGAGGTCGATAGTTTAATGGTTGAAAAATTCTCTTATAAATCCATTGTCCGTTCGCACCAGACCATGGGCGATCTGTACATTGATTTTGATAAGGAAAGATCGATCGATAATTATTCAAGATCATTAAGTCTAAACGATGCTTTGATTACCGTGGCCTACGAATCTAATGGGAATTCATATTCGGAAAAAGTATTTTCCTCAAAGCCAGATGATGTTATGGTCATTGAACTGAGGACTGAAGCCCCTGATGGAATGGATTTTGTGCTTCGGATGGATCGCCCTACGGACGATGGGAATGTGACCGTGACTACCCGTAATCCTTCAGAATCGGAAATAAGCATGAAAGGGGTTGTAACCCAATACAGTGGTAAAAGGGATTCCAAGCCTTTCCCATTGGATTATGGGGTCAAGTTTGAATCTAGGCTACGGGTGCATATTGAAGGGGGCACCGTGACTGCCGATAAGGGCCAATTGGTCTTGAAAGGCGCGAAAACTGTCGTGATTCATTTGGTTGGCAATACTTCGTTTTATCATGGGGAGAATTATGAGGCAAAGAACTTGGCAACCTTGGATAATGTCGCCAATCATTCTTTTGATGAAATACTGGAGCAGCATAAGGCGGATTACAAGAAGCTTTATGATCGGGTGAGTTTTGATCTGGGAGGTAAAGAACTGGACAGCCTTCCTATTGATGTTCGCTTGCAACGACTAAAAGAAGGAAATGATGATCCCGATTTGGCTGCAAAATTGTTTAAATACGGTCGCTATCTTCTTATCGCTTCTTCCCGACAGGGAACTAATCCTGCCAATCTACAAGGAATTTGGAATGAACATATTACGGCTCCGTGGAATGCCGATTATCATTTGAACATTAATCTCCAAATGAATTACTGGCCAGCGGAGGTAACTAATTTGAGTGAATTACACCAACCTTTTTTTAATTATATCGATAGGGTTTTGGAACGAGGTAAAAACACGGCAAAAAAACAATATGGTATCAATCGGGGAACAATGGCCCATCATGCCTCCGATCTATGGGCAACCCCTTTTATGCGTGCCGAACGGGCCTATTGGGGATCATGGGTTCATGGAGCTGGTTGGTGCGCCCAACACTATTGGGAGCATTATAGATATAAGGAAGACAGGGAGTTTCTTGAAAATAGGGCCTACCCTGTGTTAAAGGGAATCGCGGAGTTTTATCTGGACTGGT
>CAZHJO010000437.1:0-3061 GCA_964532755.1 uncultured Maribacter sp.
TGTTGACGAGTTTGGACAGTATATTCATAACGATTGGCATAATAAAATGCAATCCGTGGAAGAATTGAAGGAACGGGCCAAAACTGAATTAGAATATCTAACAAAAGCAACAGGACCTGATGAACGGGGCAAATTCGGGGGATGGACAGCCGGTCCCAAGCTAGAAGCTACAGGATTCTTTAGAACTGAAAAACAAGAAGGCAAGTGGTGGATTGTTGATCCAGAGGGCTATTTGTTCTGGACAGCAGGATTGAATTGTGTCGCATCGGATGCCGTTTTCACTGGTGTCTCACAAAGAGAAAATTACTTTAAGTTTTTACCTGAACAAGATACACCTCTTGGACAATTTTATGGCGAAGGCACCTTTGCCTCCCATGGTTTCTACAAAGACAAACTGCCTTATACATCGTTCAATTTTTATCAGAGCAACTTATATCGAAAATATGGTGAGGATTGGTTAAAAACCTTCCAGGATATGGCTCATTTACGAATTAAGGATTGGGGAATGAACACCATTGGTTTTGTATCCGATTTTGGCGCTACACGGCAGCACAAAACGCCTTATGTTGGTTCTATATGGATTAATGGCACCCCTAAAATTGAGGGCTCTGAAGGTTTTTGGGGAAAATTTCACGATGTCTTTGATCCTGCATTCAGGACCGCTGTCAAGAATTCGGTGATTTCACAAAAAGAAGGCGCAAATGACCCTTGGTGTATTGGGTATTTTATTGATAACGAATTATCATGGGGGCAACTGGGTTCTTTATCCTTGGGAACCCTGAAAAGTCCGGCAACCCAACCAGCTAAAATCGAATTTGTGAAGGACCTAAAGACAAAATATAGTCAAATAGAAACGCTGAACAGTATTTGGGAAACAACATATTTTTCATGGGAAGCCTTGTTACAGTCCACTTCCCCTCCTAATGAAGAAAAGGCCAAAGAAGATTTGGTAGTCTTTTACGAAAAAATAGCAGACACCTATTTTAAGACCATCAATGACGAACTCAAAAAAGTCGCCCCTCATCAAAACTATTTGGGATGCCGTTTTGCATGGGCGAATAATGATATAGTTTTAAACGCTGCGGGCAAGTATTTGGATATCATGAGCTTTAACAAATACGAGTATAGTATTGAAAATTTCTCTATGCCAGAAGGCATTGATAAACCAGTGATGATCGGGGAGTTTCATTTTGGGGCATTGGATCGCGGTAGTTTTCATGTGGGTATAAAAAAAGCAAAAGACCAAGCAGAACGTGGTCAAATGTACCAAGACTATATCCAAGGGGCCTTACGACATCCAAATATTGTTGGTGCCCACTGGTTTCAATACTTGGATGAACCCAATACAGGACGCTTTGATGGGGAAAACTATAATGTTGGGTTCATCGATATCTGCGATAATCCTTATAAGGAACTTATTGATAAAGTCAAAGAAACCACGTATTCCATGTATGAATATAGAAGAGATACTAGTAAATAATGCCTTGTAAACGGCCAGATAAATAAGAGCAAATGAAAAATATTAGTTCGGAGGAGAAAGATTATTTGAAAAGTAAGGCAGAGGTTTCCACTGGCAAAATCGTACTTGACCTTAATGGCAACAACTGGCAAATGGAAGGCATTAGACCTGGAGAAGGAGTAAAGATTGGATTCCACGAACTAAACTTTGATATTACTGGAGATTCTTTTAATTGGATTTATGCCAAGGTTCCAGGAGATGTATATACTGACCTATGGAGGGCAGGAAGACTGGATGACCCCCATTTTGGACGCAATAGCCTTAAGGCAAAGTGGGTACCTGAAAATGAGTGGTGGTACAAACGGCAGTTTGATGTGCCTGCAACTATGAATGGCAAACGTATTCAACTGGTATTTGATGGTGTCGATTTTGGTTGTGATGTTTGGCTTAACGGTGAATTTCTAGGCACGCATGAAGGAATGTTCTCAAAGTTCAAATATGATGTTTCAAAAACCATTCGTTTTGAACGCTTGCGATTTGGCACCAATGTCTTAATGGTACGGTTACATCCGGCTCCAAGACGATATAGTCAAGTAGCTGGCCGTAAACCTGCATGGCATGGCGATTATTGGGTAAGCTTACCTCCAACAGGAATTTGGAAACCTGTATATTTGGAAGCTATGGGTAAGATTACCCTAGAAGATACTTATATAAAACCTACCATTTTAAGTGATAATTCTGCCAAATTGGATATTGAAATTGAACTTGAAAATCATAACGATTCCAATAGCAAAGTAGAAGTAAAGGTCGAGGTTGAGGGCGAAAATTTTAGCTCTGCAGTTTACGAATCACATAAGAAGGTCTATGTTTCTATAGGAAGTTATTCGTTGGAGCTCTGTCTTAACATTGAAGACCCTAAATTATGGTGGCCGTGGGATCTGGGCGATCAAAATTTATATTCAGCCAAAGTTACCGTTTCTGAAAACAACGGCGATATATTGGACACCACAACCACTTCCTTCGGTATAAGGGATGTGAAAATGGCCCACAATCCAGGCTTCACGAAAGAACAAGTAGCAAATCCTTGGACAGTGATGATCAACAGTAAACGCCATTTTATGCGTTCTGGAACATGGGGTGGTCCTCCTGACATTTTTATGGGTCGTGCCCACCCAAGCAAATATAAGGAACTGATTCGCTTGGCAAAAGAAGCCAATTTCAATAATCTACGGATCTTTGGTTGGCATCCAGAGGAAATTCCCTTGTTCTATAAGCTATGTAATGAAGCCGGAATTACCGTTTGGCAAGATGTTTTACCTTTGGCCAGTTTATCCTTACCCAAGGATCAAGAATTTAAAGAGGCCGTTTTTGCCGAAGCTATTGCATCAGTCAAAGAACAGCGGAACCATCCATGTCTTGTGTTATTGGAAGGTTCAGAGGAATTGTTTATGACCGCCTCGGATCCAGAGTACAACTTACAATTCGTAACCGAACTGGGTGAGGCCATAAAACCATTTACACCCCTACATTATATTCCCTCCTCCCCTTTAAGTGATGAAGTGGGACTTAATTTAGGATTTAAACCCAACGAAAGTTACCACG
>CAZHJO010000438.1:0-3051 GCA_964532755.1 uncultured Maribacter sp.
TCTGTTTTGTTCATAATGTAATTAAATTAATTGTTTTAAAAATAATTTTAAACCTCCTAACAAATTTATACGGAATTGCGGTGAACGCAAGTAAAATAAGGGGAAATCGGCGTTTTTGTTGATAACTCGGATCGTTTGTTAATAAAGTAGGGCGTTTTATACCTTTCTCGCAGCCCAATGGTAGTGGGACTTTACCGCATAAAGGCTGTTTCTCTCAATTTAAGTCCATTTAAAACATCGTGGATTTCCATTTTTCGCTTACCCGGTAATTGAATTTGGAGAAGGTTTATATAGCCACCATTTACGGCAACCTTCATTTCTTTTTTATTAAAAATGATTTGCCCTTTTTTATGCTTATGTTTTTCCTCTTGTTTCGCAACATCATAAATTTTCAGGAAGATTTCTTTACCATTATTCTTTAGCACTGTCCAGGATGTTGGGTAGGGGCTCAATCCCCTTATATGGTCATAAACCTGATCTAGTGATCTGTTCCAATCTATTCGACAGGTGTCTTTGTGAATCTTTGGGGCGGACTTTAAACTAGAATCGAAAACTTGTTTAATACGTCTCACCTTACCATTTGCTATTTGTTGTACCGATTTCAGCACTAAATTAGCACCAATTTGCATTAATCTGTCATGAAGTGTACCTGCAGAATCATTTTCCGTAATGGATACCCTCTCTTGCAGTATCATTTCTCCCGTATCGATTTTATCATCAATAAAAAACGTGGTGACCCCTGTTTCTTTTTCACCGTTGATGATTGCCCAGTTGATTGGTGCAGCTCCCCGGTAATTCGGGAGTAGCGAGGCATGAAGATTGAATGTTCCATATTCAGGGATTTCCCAAACCACTCTTGGGAGCATTCTAAAAGCCACTACGATTTGCAGATTGGCCTTCAAGTTAATGAGTTCGCTAAGAAAGCCCTTATCTTTGAGATTTGTGGGTTGAAATACCGTAAGGCCTTTTAATTCTGCATATTCCTTAACGGCCGATTTATGTATTTTTCGACCTCTACCCGCTGGTTTATCAGGTGCGGTTATGACACCAACAATGTTATAATCGTTTTGCACCAATTTGTCCAAAGTTGCTACCGCAAATTCGGGTGTCCCCATAAAAACTATCCTCAATTTACCTTTACTATCCAAGCTCATACTCATTTCGGGCGTTTATATTAATTTTTCCAGATTCCAGTAATTCCTTAATTGAAATAAGGACTGTTTGTTCATCAAAGGCCATTTCCCTTATTAAATCCCTGGAGGATTTCCCCCTAGTTTTTAATAGCCGTACAATCTCCTGGGATACGTAAGCAGTTAAATCTGCGTCAATTGGAATTTTGGCCTTGCAAATATCGCATATTCCACAATCGGCTTCAACTTTCTCACCAAAGTAACCCAGCAATTGTTTGGCCCTACATTTTTTGGTATTATTAATGTAGGTCAGCATGTTTTCAACATTCTTGATCTTCGTTGCATTAAGTGCTTTTACTTTGGGCGCAAAAACATTTATAGTTACATCATCTTCCCTTGGTACTAAAAAAGTAAGCTCCAAATCACTATTGCTTTCTTGGTATTCTATAATCTCCCCATTTTTAAGCTGTCTTAAGACCTTAAGTACCGATTCTTCAGCTACCCCAGCTTTTTTGGCAACCAAGACCGTATTAATTTTCGTGTCGAATTCAAAAACGCCGCCATACGTTCGTAATAGTGTTTGAACTACGTCGACCAGGGCTCTATTTTTTTCAAGAAAGGAGAACAGTCGTTCTTTGTTGGTTGTGAATCGAATTGTCGTCTTCTTGGAGAAGGCTTCCGACAGGGCAATAACCGAATTCTGGTCCAGCACTCGAAATGCATTATAGGTAATCAAAGGATTAAGGTGATAGGTTTCACAAAATCCATTGAAATTCAATCTGAATTTCTCATCATATCCTTCGCCGTAAGGTATTTGAAAAAAGTTGTTCAGCTTATTGTAGACCAGTTTAATGAAGGGAATATCCGGCAATACGCTTAAAAATTGATTTTTTACCTGATCTTCATCCATTTTGTTGGTAAGAAGTACCGCTCTTGCCGGCTCGCCATTCCTGCCTGCCCTACCTGCTTCTTGAAAGTAATTTTCTATGCAATCAGGAATTTGATAATGAACAACCAGATCTACATCGGGCTTGTCAATGCCCATACCAAAAGCATTGGTGGCTACCATGCTAATTACTTTATTGTTTACCCACAAATAAAGCCGTTCTTTTTTTTCTTTTTTTGACAATCCACCGTGAAAAAAAGAAGCTGAACAATTATTTGCGTTCAGGTAATTTGCAAGGTCCTGCGCCAAACGTCTGGTTCGCACATATATGATTGCACTTTTGTTAATAGAGAGGCAAAGTTCTTTCAATGCGTACCTCTTATCCTCAACCCAATAAATTGAGAAACCAATATTATCACGGGCATAGGAATCCTTGACAACCAATGGATTGATACACCTTAGATTCCCGATAATATCATTTGCTACAGCTTGTGTTGCCGTTGCTGTCAAAGCAATGATAGGAGCAGTGGGTATTAGTTCCCGTAGTATCGAACACTCAAGATAGGCAGGTCTAAAATCAGGGCCCCATTGCGAAATACAATGGGCTTCGTCAATGGCAACAAGATTAACGTTCATTTGTTGAATTCTGTCTCTGACAATTTCTTGTTTCAAGCGCTCAGGGGAGAGATATAGGAATTTGTAATTTCCAAAGAGACAATTATCCAATAAATTGTTGACTTCTTCAAATGATATTCCACCCGTTAATGCAATAGCCTTGATTCCTTTTTCTCTTAATGTATCAACTTGGTTATGGATCAATGCAATAAGTGGCGACACAACAATACAAATGCCTTCTTTCGCCAATGCCGGAAGTTGAAAACAAAGTGATTTGCCACCACCTGTTGGCATTAACGCCAGCACATCCCTTTCTGATAGAATAGTATCTATTATTTTTTTTTGGGATCCCTTGAATGATTTAAAACCCCAATATTGCTCTAAAATGATTTTTGGGTCTTTATACATTAGGCAGCATCT
>CAZHJO010000439.1:0-3049 GCA_964532755.1 uncultured Maribacter sp.
AAGTCCTTTATTTTGCATTGGTTATGTATATTTTAAGTGTGCTTTTCTCAACAGCGTGCAAATATATGATTTACCCCTAGAATTGGCAATATATTTATGAGTTAATCCAAAAATCAAAGGCACCCCAATACCATAATCAGGATGCCTTTTGCAATATTTGTTGAAGCTTTTGACTAAACTTCTAAAAGTCCATTGGTTTTTGTAACACCAGTTGCACTCTCTTGCATTTTGGCTTTTTCAGCATCTGAAAGTGGGATATCCACAACTTTTTCAATACCGTTTTTACCCAAAATTACAGGCACCCCTATGCAAATATCATTAAGGCCATACTCACCCTCCAACAAGGTAGAGCATGGGAACATCTTCTTTTGGTCGCAAGCTATTGCCTGAACCAATGAGGAAACTGCAGCACCAGGCGCATACCATGCACTTGTTCCCAATAATTTGGTAAGGGTTGCACCTCCTACTTTGGTGTCTTCAACTACCTGCTGTAAACGCTCCCCAGAAACGAATTCTGTTACCTTAATGCTATTTCTGGTTGCATGGGAAGCCAAGGGTACCATACCGGTATCGCTATGACCTCCTATGACCATGCCATCAATATCTGAAATTGGAGCGTCCAAAGCCTCGGCTAGGCGGTACTTGAATCGTGCACTATCCAAGGCGCCTCCCATGCCAATGATTTTATTTTTAGGTAATCCTGTTGATTTATGAACCAAGTAGGTCATTGTATCCATAGGATTACTGACAACAATAAGTATCACATTCGGTGAATGTTGAATTAGGCTTGTGGCCACAGTTTTAACAATACCTGCATTAATACCAATTAGTTCTTCGCGAGTCATTCCCGGTTTTCTAGGAATACCAGAGGTGATTACCGCAATATCACTACCGGCAGTTTTTGAATAATCATTAGTCGTTCCAGTTATTTTGGTATCAAATCCGTTTAAAGAAGCTGTCTGCATCAAGTCCATGGCCTTGCCTTCAGCATAGCCTTCCTTAATATCCAAAACCACAACTTCAGATGCAAAATCCTTAATGGCAATATACTCCGCGCAACTTGCGCCAACAGCTCCTGCCCCTACTACGGTAACTTTCATATGTCTTTTGTTTTAAATTGTAAATTTTAAGATGCAAAAATACTGATTCCTTACCGAAAAAAGATGACAAAAATCAGTTTCACAATTTTTTTAATATCGTTAAATCCACAAATAAAATTCTGTGTTTGTTAAAGAATGCAGCATTTCAACGAAGATTATCAAAATAATGCACCATACATCGATTTTTAACAATACCTGCTAAGGGATCTACGTTCTCAAAACAAGAAACCCCGAATCTAAGTAACCTACAAATGAAAAAGTTTTTTTCATTCATTGCAATTGTTGGTATTATAATGGCCAGCAACTGTTCAAGAATCCCTGAGAATAACGACCCCGTCATTGGCATATGGTCAAGTTTATCTACACTGACCACTAGTGAAAAAGGAGAAGTATCTACCCGTTTTGAATGGATTTTCAATGATGCCTATCTCGGCAGATATCATATAAAGGAAAACGGTAATGTTGTTGCCAAAACAGATTTTAGATGGGAACAAACAGATGGTGTTTATACCATTTCATACCCTGGGATGGAGAAAGCCGATGATAAGGTTATTATGAAAGAATCACCCGAACGCGCTGTACTCGAAGATAACATTGGTAATGTTCTTGCAATTAGGGAATAAGAAGACCATCATAAATACAAACTAAAAAGCCTTGGCAAATTTGCCAGGGCTTTTTAATTATAAATAATTCCAATATACTACCTGAAGCCAAAATTAACGCCAAAGGAAACGGTGTTGAACTCCGCAATTGCATAGTCGGCATGTAACCTAAAGAAGCCTAGTTTTAACTTAGCGCCTACATTGGCCGTAACTCCGTTAGCATCCTTATCAATTGAAAATGGATCAATATATGTTTGTTGAAAAGGTCCAGATTGTACGATATAGGTACCTAAGACATCAGTTGTTGATTTACCCGTCAAAAATCCCAGTCCGCCATAAAAGTTAATTACAGGAAGTTTTGTGGAAACCACTGCCTGAAAAACCCAGGTATTCATTGCAACTTCAAGTTTTTGGTCCTGCCCAGCGATGATACTCGAATTGGTAAAATCATAGGAGGCGTCCAAATGGGTATACCCGATAACCCCTGAAATGGCGATTGGTAAAACCTTATCCGCAGGCAAGTGCTTTGTAAATTCATGCTGAACACCAAAACCGTACATGCTCATACCAAAATCATCGGTATTGATCTTCGGTAAAAATCTTGCCTTCAGTTCAGTACCTTTAATGATGCCAACACTGGCTTGTATAAAAGCCGTAGGAACAAAATTAATATCTTCAGAGGCCAGACCAGTTGGAAGTTCAAAATCAGTTCGCAATGCTCCTCCTGCTCCTTCAATAAAAACGCCAACACCTTCAATATCCCCTAAAGCCGTCGATACAGTTTGGGTTGTACCGCCACTTGCCAATTGCAAGTTTTCATAATCTGCTGTATCAAAGACAAATTCTTTTTTATCGGTCTTATTTTTAAAATTTGACATATTACCGATTATTGAAATTTCAAATCCGCCCAATGGTTTTGCATCAGCGGTATTATACCATCCACTCGAAAGGCTATACATGAATCCCTCGGATGCCGGTGCGAGGTAATCGTTTGTAAATTTTTCGGCATCATCAAGACCTGCCGCCAATATTTCGTTGATATTGGACTGGGCCATAACCTGAAAACTACTGGCCACTGCTAAAAGGAAAATTATTCTTTTCATCTGTATGAATTTTCCCTAAAACTAAAAACTCTGACATTGCTGTCAGAGTTTTTGTTGTGTAAGTGCTATTTCTTATGCATCAATGTTCGCATAAACGGCATTTTTCTCAATAAATTCCCTTCTAGGTGGCACCTCATCGCCCATTAACATAGAGAAAACCCTATCGGATTCCGTGGCATTATCAATTGTTATTTGTCTTAGTGTCCTGAATTCCGGATTCATGGTAGTATCCCACAATTGTTCG
>CAZHJO010000440.1:0-3048 GCA_964532755.1 uncultured Maribacter sp.
TTTTAGATAACGATTTAAAAGTTGATTATACTTCTTCTTCATTTGAAGATGATTAGATTATAATATTGAACTTAGAAAAGGCATATCCAGTTGTACGGCTATTTCGTCTTGGGCGATTTTCGGAAGCAACGATGCAATATGTCCGCTACAATGGAAGAAATCAGAATGACATCAAATAATCCAGGAACTTACATTAGTTAAGTAAAAAGATGTTTAATGAAGAACTGTCCAGTTTAAAAGGACCTTTACCCAAGTTTATCCAATAACTTAACCCTTATAATCTTATAACATGACCAGTAATAGCAAAATAATGAAGAAGATAGGTTTGCTAATGGTATCATCCATGGTTTTAAGCATATCTAGTATATTTGGCCAAGAAACAAGCCCGAACTTAAGTTCAAAAAGTACGTACCACAATCAGCTGTTTTTCAATAGATTCTTGATCAACCCAACATTTTCCTTAGTGCGCGAAAACAAATCCTATTTAAATATTCTACATAGAAATCAATATGCGACTTTTGATGATAACAATCAAAACTATTTTCTAGGATTTAGTAATAGATTAAGTGAGAATACAGCCGTGGGAATCGGTGTCTATAGTCAATGGGCAGGTGTTATCCAGGAGTTTGGGTTTAACGCAAATTATGCTACTGCAGTGCAATTGGGAGATAAAAGCAAACTAACTTTTGGCACTAATGTCACTTATTTTAATGAAGGTCTTGATAAAAATCGTGTTGTGGTTACCGAGAACGATCCTGAAATAAGTGATGCCAATAAAGAGAGTAAGATTGCCATTCAGCCCGGAATTACACTTTCCGTGGGTAAGTTTGATTTTGGACTATATGCCGAAGACTTGATTAAATTCAATCAAACCACTAATGAGTTTTTAACCCAATTGAATGATAAAAGCATTAAGGCATCCTTACAGTATACCCATACTTTTGGTAACTCAAGAGGTTTATTTGAAAATGCGAGATTCATGCCTTTGATTCAAATGGGTAAAAATACAGATGGTTCATTGGCCTATTTGGGATCTGTTCTTTTTGATTTACCGAATTACGGATGGTTACAGTCGACGTTGGATGATGAATATGGATTGTCAATGGGCCTGGGATTCAATCTTAGTAAAAAAATGTCAATAGGCTATTTAATGGAGAAGGATATTAAGCAAAAAGAAGCGGATTTAGGATGGAACCATGAATTGTCCTTAGCCTATACCTTTAAAAATGACGATGAGGATAATAGCTATGCCGATAATTCTGAAGACGCTAAAATTGACCGTATAGTACGGAATTATGAAGAACAGATATTAAGGTTGACCGCTGAGAATAACGAAAAGAAGAATAAGAATAACAATAAAAATAGTTTGACTACATCGGAGAATGAGAATGATACAAATGCGCTCGCTTTTGAAAACCGTCTGATTTTAGATGAAATGATCTTGAGACAGGATTCTGTGGAAAGGGCAAGATCCAAGGAGTTCGAAAAAAGGTTTGAGACCATTGTCAGGATATTGCGACATGATCTAAAACAGAGTTTAAAGCCAGAACCTAAATTGTTCAATAATCCAAAAAGTACAATTCAGGTTGCAAGTAGTAATGAGCCAGAGATCGCAAAGAAAGCGAGTCCGACTGTGTCCAAAAAATATGAAAAGCTTCCAATCAAAATCTTGGACCAGTCAGAATTCATCGGTGTAAAATCGGGCTACTATGTCATAGCGAATGTTTATAAAAACAAAAGGTACTTGAATGCTTTTATGGATTCACTAAAGGAACAGGGTTTAGAACCTAAAAAGTTTTATAACAAGCAAAATGGTCTCTATTACGTATACTTGGCCGATTTTAATTATAAGAAAGACGCCCAAACGGCATTCGTATCAAATCTGAATGGCAAATACCGAGATGAAAAATGGATTATGCAGGTCAATGCAAACAATGCAACTGCAGCAAACATTTATGCTGATTAATTATAAGAAATAACTATGACGATTTAGAAATATGCCTGTATTATGATAAACTGAATAGTAGCTATAAGGGACGAATCTTTAAAAGTAATTTTACGTCCCTATGAAGAAATTGGGAAAGGTTTCCAATGAGTTGTTTGATTACTGGGTTAAAAGGAGGGGCCATCTTAACAGATACTAAATCCCTCCTTTTTGTTTGTGATAAATCGCTGCCTTTATTTGACCAAATCTTCTGCTCCCCTGTATTTTACTGATGCATTTGAACGAAAAAATGTAGGAATTATGTAGGTGCTTGTAATATTTTTCTATATTTATTTCATATTAAAACCTAAATCAAATAATTCAAACCTCTAAATCCCCCAATGAAGATGGAGACCAAACTTAACCTTAAGTGTACCAAAGAAAGCAAATTCAAAATTGTTCAAAAGTCCGATTACTATCCTTTAAATACTTTCAGATCGGACGAGATAAGCAGCAATATTAAAATTCCAAAACGTTCCAGTTTTGACTTATTCTTAGCAGAGGCTTACAGACTCTAAAAATCGTTTTCAAAAGACGGAAGATTTTCAGTTGCTAATTGAGAATTAGTGAGGTATGCCTTGTTTTTAAAGTCAATTTGTAGATTGGCGTACAAGTTCTATCCTTATTCTTTAATTCAAGCAACAGGCATAATTACCCCTCGTCTTTTGGCAATGGTTGGTCATGTTCTGCAGACTGTTTACAACCCTAAATTTTATCAACTGTAAATCTAATTCTTACAAATAATTAACCCATGTAATTAAAATACTAGATGTTATGAGATCAGATGTTATGAAGATCATTATCGTGGATAATGATGTATTACTGCATGAAAAATACGATTCCTATTTTGAAAATTTCAAGGATTTTTGTCTAACGGGTATTTACCTTTCAATAGAGAATGCCTTACTGGATTATGAAGATGTTCAACCCGATATCATTTTATTGGAAGTCCGTGATTCGGAGATTGACGGGCTTAATGGAATTCGCCTATTTCGCAAAAAAGACAGGCACATAAAGATATTGATGATAAGCAATAATTCGGACTTTGATGTCATTAAAAAGGC
>CAZHJO010000441.1:0-3048 GCA_964532755.1 uncultured Maribacter sp.
AGTTGCTCCGTGGTATCCATCATCCAATTGTAATCCTTATAGGCCACGTATAATTCCATAATGGTGAACTCGGGATTATGGGTACGGTCCATACCTTCATTCCTAAAATCCTTGGAAAACTCATAAACCCCATCAAAACCCCCAACAATCAGTCTTTTTAAATATAACTCATTGGCAATTCTTAAATACAGTGGAATGTTCAATGTATTGTGATGGGTAAGAAACGGTCGAGCCGCTGCCCCTCCGGGTATGGGCTGTAAAATAGGGGTCTCTACCTCTAAATACCCCATGTTATTTAAAAATCCACGTATACTGTTGGTAATCTTGGTTCGTTTTACAAAAGTTTCTTTTACAGAAGGGTTTACGATCAAATCAACATAACGCTGACGGTACCTTAATTCTGGATCGTTGAACTCATCATATACATTGCCTTCAGCATCTTTTTTTGGTAAGGGTAGGGGTCGCAATGCTTTGCTCAGCATGGTAAAGTCTTTTACCATCACTGTTTTTTCACCGACTTTGGTTGTGAACAAATTCCCTTCAATACCTATGATATCCCCGATGTCCAGTAATTTTTTGTACACCTCGTTATATTTGGACTTATCCTTACTGGAACAGATTTCATCGCGATTAAAATACACCTGTATGCGACCCTCACTGTCCTGTAGCTCTGCAAAGGAAGCCTTGCCTTGAATTCGGCGCGACATCAATCGACCCGAAATAACAACTTCCTTGCCTTCTTCATAATTATCCTTAATACTTTTAGATGTTGCATCGACAGCATATAAAGCCGCAGGATATGGGTTAATACCCAATTCCCTTAGTTTGGTCAATTTTTCCCTTCTAATTACTTCTTGTTCCGAAAGCTGCATAATATGAATCTTAAAGCCGCAAAATTACATTATTTAAAAAAAGAGAAAAGCTAGATTTCAATTATTACATGTATTTATTGGTAGCTATCCGCGATTTATGATAAAAATCATAGAATTATCACCAATTCAGCGCTTCTTTTGTCAGGTTATATCGGTCTGTTTTTATGAAGTTATTACTTCGTGGCTTTTATTACCGGTGACCATCCAAAAAATGGTTGCCTTAAAACGTTTATTTGAATATTAAATCATCTATATATGAAAAGTTTTATTATTGGTATTATCGCCGTTTTAGGATTTAGTTTTAGTGCTTTAGGTCAGGATTTGGCGCCGTATATTAGAGTTGTTGAGACGGACGAGTCCATTGAACAATCTTCCGAAAAAATCATTAATGCACTTAAAAAAGATTCATTCCAGGTATTGGGATCGTATCATCCTGCGAACAGAAGTTCTTTAAAAGTGATTGCATTTACCCGAAAAGATTTAAGAAATGCGGTCGTAAAAGTAGCCGATAGGGGAGCGCTCGCAGCAGCATTTAAAGTAGGGATGGTTAAGAAAGATGGAAAAGTCACAATTTCATATACCAATCCTGATTACATCTTAAGGGCGTATTTAAGGGATAATTACAAGTCATACCAAAGTACTTTTGAAAAGTTCAGTGCAGATTTAAAAACAACTTTTTCGACTATTGGCAATGATTTTGTTCCATTTGGCGGAACTGTAGCTGCCGATAAACTCAAGAAATATCATTACAAAATAATGATGCCTTATTTTACCGACCCCGTAGAACTTAATGAATTTTCTTCCTTTAAGGAAGGATTGAAAATAATTGAGGACAATTTAAAAGCAAAAAAAGGGAATACGGTACAGGTGTACAAGTTGGTCTACCACAGCGAGAAAGTTGCGGTCTTTGGTGTGGGCCTGAGAAGTAAGGAAAATGGGGAATCCCATTTTTTACCTAAAATAGGAACAGGTCATGCTGCTGCTATGCCTTATGAAATTATTTTGCAAGGTAATGACGCTACTATGTTGCATGGCAAATACAGGATTGCGCTACATTGGCCAGATTTGACCATGGGTACATTTATGAAAATAATGAGTACTCCTGGTGATATTGAAGATACCCTTGAGGAGCTATGCAAACCATCTGCATCTAAAACAAGTTCGCCCTAAAGAAAGAAAGTTGAAGAATATGGGTTAGCGATGTATTAATGATTAGACGAAGGTTGTCTTAAAAACTGATACAAATCGTTGTTACGAGCGAAGTGCGTACTATGGTACTTGATTTCTAAAAACTAAGAGATTGCTTCGAGCCTTGCAAAGACATTGAAGAGAGCCTTTTAGACATGTACTTATTGCCATAAAATGTAACAAAATGGGTACTTTTGCGTCAAATAAGTACATCAGTCAAAAATCCTACTACTATGAGTTTTATTCGTGTCTTATTGGCCATCATTTTTCCGCCCCTATCCGTAATCGGGAAAGGCTGCGGTTCTTTCTTAATTGTTTTGCTTTTGACCCTTTGTGGTTGGGTCCCAGGGGTCATTGCCGCTTTGGTCATACTTAATAATCCGAACTGATTGGTATATATTTGCAACGATGAACAAGAAAGTTGCATTACAAGATCTAGGCCTAAAGGATTACAAGGAAACTTGGGATTATCAGGAACTTATTTTTCAACAAATCGTTGACCTGAAAATAAAGAACCGTAGGGAAGAGGCCCAAGTACCAACGCCAAATCATTTTCTTTTTGTTGAACATCCCCATGTATATACTATGGGCAAAAGTGGGGATATTGATAATTTGTTGGTCGATGAAAAAGTGCTGGCAGAAAAAGGGGCCACCTTCTATAAGATAAACCGAGGAGGCGACATTACCTATCATGGTCCGGGACAGATTGTAGGATACCCGATATTGGATTTGGACAATTTTTTTACTGACATCCATAAATACCTGAGATTGCTGGAAGAGATGGTCATATTGACCCTTGCCGATTACGGTTTAAAAGCGGAGCGTTCCGCAGGTGAAACTGGCGTTTGGTTGGATGTGGGCACTCCCTTTGCCCGAAAGATCTGCGCCATGGGCGTACGTGCCAGCCGTTGGGTGACCATGCATGGTTTTGCTTTGAATGTAAATGCCGATTTAGGGTATTTTGATCTGATGATTCCCTGCGGTATCA
>CAZHJO010000442.1:0-3042 GCA_964532755.1 uncultured Maribacter sp.
ATCCCCGTGATCCCCACTCGAATGTACCCGGCAAAATGGATGAAAAATGCCCAATTGAATACACCTGGCAAATAACTCGCCATTAGGTTGCTCAGCGAATCCACCAATATCGGAACCTACAAAAGACATACCACTCATACACATACGCTGCACTTGCACATTGGCCAGCCATAAATGTTCCCAAGTTGCAACATTATCCCCCGTCCAGGTCGAGGAATAACGTTGTGTTCCTGCGTAAGCGGCCCTTGTAATAACAAAAGGTCTCTTCGGGTATACATATTTTTTGATCCCTTCAAAGGTAGCCCGTACCATTTGCATCCCGTACACATTATGGGCCTTTCGATGTGTACAGGGGTAACCGTCATAATTGTGTCGCGTATCCAATGGTGCTGTTTTAGTAGGCACCTCCATAACTGCAGGTTCGTTCATATCGTTCCAAACCGCATGCACGCCTAATTCTGACATGAATTCCTTATAAAGCTCTGCCCACCATTCACGTACTATAGGATTAGTAAAATCAGGGAAATGACACTCCCCTGGCCAAACTTTTCCCCTCATATAGGGACCATCACCACGCTTACAGAAATAATCGTTCTTCATCGCTTCCTGGTACACCCAATAGTCCTTATCGATCTTGATTCCCGGATCGATCATGACCACGGTTTTAAATCCGTCTTCATTCAATTCTCCAATCATTCGCTTTGGATCGGGAAACTTTGTCTTGTCCCAAGTGAAACAGCGAAATCCATCCATATAGTCAATATCCAAATAAAGGGCATCACACGGAATTTTCAAATCCCTGAACTTGGTTGCCAGTGCCTTTACGTTACTTTCCGGAAAATAACTCCATTTAGATTGATGATAACCCATGGCCCACATAGGTGGTAGCTCAGGAGTGCCTGTTAAGTTGGTATATGCTCGAATGACCTTGGACATTTCCGGGCCATAGAAGAAATAATAGTTCATCTCGCCCCCATCGGCCCAAAAGCTGGTTACATGTCTACGCTCGTGGGCAAAGTCAAAATGCGTTTTAAAGGTATTGTCAAAGAAAATACCGTATGCAATGTTCTTATGAAGGCCACAATAAAAAGGAACGGATTTGTACAACGGATCTTGATCCTTGCCATAGGCATACTGATCTGTACACCAATTGTGCATCCTTTTACCTTTTAAGTTAGAATGTGTTGCCTTATCACCCATACCATAAAAGCTTTCGGCATTTTGGGTAATCTTGCTCATTTTTACCGTATTACCGCCATATTCGTAGTTTTCTTCCCAATGAAAACCAATTTCATCCTCATTGATGATATTGCCTTCTAGATCAGATATTTGGATTCGCATGGATTTTTTATCGACCAAAACTTTGATCTTGGAGGTTTTAATCAAATATTCGGTCTTGGTTTCACTTACCTCTAAATGGTTATATCCCTTACTGGCATTTTCACTTATGGCATAGGAGAAATCAGGCTGGAACACTTCTTCGGTAGCATATCTAAATCGCAATGCACTATTGCGTAAGACGGTAATCTGCAGAATAACCCCATTCTCAGTGGTGAAATAGAACTTATCTACATCTTGTTTGAAACTAATTATTTGATTGGGATAGAGGTTCCCTTTGTATTCTAATTCTGTATTGGTAATCATAAATGGTCAAAAATTTAAAGTGCAACAAAATAAGCACTTTGGCATGACATTGTAAAGCGAAAAGCGACCAATAGTCAACTTTTGCGAAATAATTGTTCGTGCTATTGAAAAATAACAATTCCTAAAGGCGGAATGTTAATTTCAATTGATTCGTCAAAACTATGCCATGGTTTTTTTTCTGTTTTCACTGCAGCATTCTTAGATCCTGAACCGCCATACTTCTTGGCATCACTATTGAAAATTTCTTTCAATGAACCAGATTTGGGAACACCTAATCGATAATTCTTCCTTGGTACCGGAGTAAAATTGGCAGCAATTACAAGATTGTTTTTCTCATCATGCCCTTTTCTAATATAGGTCAGCACCGAGTTTTCGGCATCACCATAATCTATCCATTGAAATCCTTCCTGACTGAATTGTTTCTCGTAAAGGGCAGGATATGATTTATAGATTTTATTTAGGTCTTTTATCACTTCCTGGATTCCAGAATGAAAATCATACTGGGTTAAATGCCAATCCAGACTTTGGTTATAATTCCATTCAGAGGATTGTCCAAATTCACCACCCATAAATATTAAATTTGCTCCGGGATGCGTGAACATATAGCCAAAAAGCAAACGTAGATTGGCAAACTGTTGCCATTCATCCCCCGGCATTCGATACAATAATGATTGTTTGCCATAAACAACTTCATCATGTGAGAACGGTAGCATAAAATTTTCGGTAAAGGCATAAGTCGCACTGAACGTAAGATCGTTCTGATGGTGCTTTCTATAAATAGGTTCTTTCTTGAAATATTCCAAGGTATCGTGCATCCAACCCATCATCCATTTCATACCAAAACCTAGTCCGCCAATATCTACTGGTTTTGATACCCCTGAGAATGCGGTAGATTCCTCCGCAATGGTCTGCACTCCAGGAAAACTTCCATACACCGTTTCATTCAGTTCGCGAATGAATGACATAGCCTCTAAATTTTCGTTATTGCCGTACATATTGGGCTCCCATTCGCCATCTTCCCTGGAATAATCCAAATATAGCATTGACGCGACCGCATCTACCCGTAAGCCATCAACATGGTATTGATCCAACCAGAATAGGGCATTACTAATTAAAAAAGCACGCACTTCGTTTCTACCATAGTTGAAAATAAGACTTTTCCAATCTGGGTGATACCCTTTTCTCCGGTCAGGATGCTCGTACAAATGTGAACCATCAAAAAACCCAAGACCATGGGCATCTTCCGGAAAATGTGAAGGCACCCAATCAAGAATAACCCCAATGCCGCTCTGATGTAGTTTGTCAACCAATAGTTTAAATTCCTCTGGGTTTCCAAAGCGCGATGTAGGCGCAAAATAACCTGTTAGCTGATACCCCCAAGAAGGGTCGTAAGGAAAT
>CAZHJO010000443.1:0-3041 GCA_964532755.1 uncultured Maribacter sp.
TGCACTGTGGTGTCCGGACTTTCCTACCTGAAGGTAACCATCAGATCGATAAGGTGACCTGCCCACGGCAAATTTACTTTAATTGTTGATAAAAAAGTGTTTAATCCTTCTTAAATAAACCTAGGAATACCCCGCTATTTTTATATTTGTAAAGAAGCCTTGGCATTATCAAAATGTCCCCTTAAAGAATACATAGTGGAGCCATTCATTGTATCAGCACGAAAGTACAGACCACAGACATTCAAGGATGTCGTGGGGCAGCAGGCTATTACCAATACGCTACTCAATGCCATCGAAAATAATCATTTGGCACAGGCTTTACTTTTCTGTGGGCCCCGTGGTGTTGGCAAGACGACATGTGCCCGTATTTTGGCCAAGCAAATTAACCAAGATGGCACTGAACGTGCAGATGAGGATTTTGCATTCAATATTTTTGAGCTTGATGCCGCCTCCAATAACTCGGTCGATGATATTAGGAACTTGATTGATCAAGTACGCATTCCACCTCAAGTAGGGAAGTACAAGGTTTATATCATTGATGAGGTGCATATGCTGTCGCAATCGGCCTTTAATGCCTTTTTAAAGACCTTGGAAGAACCTCCAAAGCATGCCATTTTTATTTTAGCGACTACTGAAAAACACAAAATAATTCCTACAATTCTTTCTCGCTGTCAAATCTTTGATTTTAAGCGCATTACAGTTAAAGATGCCGCTGAATACTTGAAATATATTGCTGAGAACCAAGGTATTGAAGCCGATGATGATGCCCTGCATATTATAGCGCAAAAGGCCGATGGTGCAATGCGCGATGCCTTATCGATTTTTGATAGGGTCGTGAGTTTCTCAGGTAAAAACCTTACCAGAAAAGCCGTTACGGAAAATCTGAACGTTCTTGATTACGATACCTATTTTGGAGCGACGAGTCTTATTTTAAAACATGACATACCAGGATTATTGCTGCTTTTCAATAAAACATTGGCCCTAGGATTTGACGGACATCATTTTATAAGTGGTCTTGCATCGCACTTCAGGGATTTAATGGTGTGCAAACATGAAGAAACAATTGCATTATTGGAAGTTGGGGAATCTGCAAAAAAGAACTACTTGGACCAGTCCAAGCAAACGTCGAATTCGTTCTTGTTGCAAGCCTTGAATATTGCCAATGATTGTGACCTAAAATACAAAACCAGCAAAAACCAAAGACTTTTGGTTGAGCTTTCACTCATGAAATTGGCTTCCATTGATTTTGGGGCTGAAAAAAAAAATCGTGAATCACTAGCGTTGGACAATAAAACCATAGAGTTCATTGCGCCAGCGGCCTTTTACAAACAATCATCCCTAACCTCACCGGCCAAACTTTCAAACGAAGAATCCAAATTTATCAACACTGTATCAGCCCAAGTGGGCCCAGCATCTGTTGAAAAAGAAGTAGTTCAACTCACTGAAAGTAATAATGAGCGTGCTAAGGGGCATATAGAATCAGAAGGGGAAGTTGTTGGGCAAAGCGAGGTTGAAGAGATTGTAATTACAAAACCAATAAGTATTAAACCTACTGCTAAGAGGGTTTCTGGCTTATCTATATCGAGCTTAAAAGCAAAGAAACAACATCAAATCAATAAAATAGAAGTTATTATTGATGAAAGCAAACTGCCCAAGGAAACTTTCACAGAGGAAGATATGCAAAAACATTGGGATGATTATGTAAAAAAAATCGATGGCAATGGGAGAAAAATATTGGCTTCCAACTTAAGTTCGGATAAGCCCAAACTCAAGGATGAAACCACCATTTGGATTGAATTACCGAACGGGACCATGAAAAAAGAGATTGAACGGGAAAAGTTTGAACTTATGGAGCATTTGCGAAGCAATCTCAACAACCATTTCATTACCCTCAAAATAACGGTGAATGAGGAAGTAGCAAAAAAATTCGTTTTTACCCCTGAAGAAAAATACCAAAAACTAAGGGAGAAAAACCCCGCCATTGATCTTCTCAGAAAGACATTCGACTTAGATCTTTGATCTATTCGTAAACCTAATTCTAAGCGCGAACACAAACAACATAATTGCGGTAATCAACAGTCCACAAGCCTCCCTAGCTTCCTCGATATTCTTTATATCCCCTTTACCAATGGTGAACCCTTCAAACTTTTCTGGCATTAAATAAAAGAATCCGATTATTCCCAATACACCGGCAATGGCCGGAATAAAGAAAGGCACTTTGTTGAATACATATCCAAGGGTGACCAAGGTTGCCGTTAGATAAATAGCAATCCAAAGAAAAGCATCAGGATCATTGTACTGAAGCCCTGCTGTGATTAGAAATAAAATTGCAAAAATGCTGCCTAATGATTTAAATGCCTTGTCCATGGCGCAAATTTAACCAATCAATTTTGAATAGATTCGGATTCATGGTACTTTTGAACTATAAACAAAAAAAGATGCTTGGCCTTAAATTACCAACAGATCCTAGATGGGTCAATATTGTTGAAAAGAACATTGATGAAATTCTTACAGACCATGCGTACTGCGAACAGAAAGCCGCTAGTACGGCAATCTCATTAATTGTATCCTTTCCTGAATACACGGAGCTTACTCAAGAAATGATTGCCCTTTCCCGAGAGGAAATGGGGCATTTTAAAATGGTGCATGATCGTATAATCGCAAGAGGACAAACTTTGGGTAGATATAGAAAAGATGCCTATGTGGTCGAGTTGATGAAATTCTTCCCGAAAGGAGGAAGCCGTACCGATCAATTGGTGCATCGCCTTTTATACGCAGCTCTAATTGAAGCTCGTAGTTGTGAACGTTTCCGATTGTTGTCGGAACAATTAGAGGATAGGGAGTTGGCTGGGTTTTATCATAAACTAATGATAAGTGAAGCGGGTCATTATACGATGTTCTTGAAATATGCCCGCGAATATGGTGATTTGGAAGAGGTAAACCAAAAGTGGAACAACCTCTTGGAATTCGAGGCTGGGATTATGCGAAATTTAGGCACGGAAGGAAGAGTACATGGTTAGATAGTTTACTTAAAACCCTAT
>CAZHJO010000444.1:0-3041 GCA_964532755.1 uncultured Maribacter sp.
CTTCCTCTATTCCAATTTCAGCCAAAGCCCTCCACCCTCTATTACTCATTGCCAAATTAATTGAGCGCCCTGAAAATTCAATTGTACGAATATCTGGCCTGCGGTCGAAAACAGTAATGGTATGCCCTAGCTTTCTTAAGTAAATAGCCATGAGTGAACCAACTAATCCTGATCCAACAATAGCAATATTCCTTGGTGTTTGCGTCATAATTTGTTCATTGGGAATAACAGAGGGTTAGTTCGTAAATTTAATAAAATAAACTTCAATCCGATCTTGTTGTGCAGTATGTGTGCTCCACTTACATAAAGGTCAAGAACTGTTATTTATTGCATAGTAAAACATCCAAACGTCTAAAATACAGCGTATATAAAGTACAATCCGCTTCGGCGTCTATATATATCCTAAAAAAAGTCCTTCACATTATAAAATGCGAAGGACTTTTTCTTATTCAATGGTTTTCAAGTCTATTCCAAAACTCCATCAACAATTCCGTATTCTATCGATTCTTGGGCATTCATCCAATAATCCCTATCAAAATCGCGCATGACTGTATCATAGTCCTGACCACAGTTTTCAGCCAAGATTTTGGCGCTCAGTTCTTTAGTCTTAATTATCTCCTTTGCTTGTATTTCAATATTTGAGGCCTGCCCCCTAGCCCCACCACTGGGTTGGTGAATCATTACTTGGGCGTGTGGTTGGATAAATCGTCTTCCCTTTTTGCCAACTGACAGCAAAATTGAGCCCATTGATGCAGCCAATCCCGTGCAAATTGTAGAAACAGGGCTCTTCAAGGACATTATGGTATCGTACATTGCAAAACCCGATGTTACATAACCTCCAGGACTGTTAATGAATAACTGAATCTCTTTGTTATTCTGCATGTCCAAATACAATAAGCGATCTATAACATGTTTGGCGGAATCATCATCTACCATACCCCAAAGAAAAACCTTTCGTTCCTCCAATAATTTTTCATCTATTGCTTCTTGTACCTTTCCTTTTTTAGAACTCATTCGATTTTTATTTAGATATCAAAACTAAGCAAATTAATTAAATATTTGCAGTTTGCCTTCCTAATGATTTGTTCTCGGAATAATAAGTCCAAATTAGTGTTTAAAATGTGCATTTTTAGGCCCGACATCTATATATAAAGCATTTCATCGGATTTTAAACTATTGTTTATCAGCTATTTACGTTTTATCCAGCAAATTTAACATTTAGTCGTTTTTTGGGTTGTATAACGAATTTTGCCTTCTTATCGACGTCTAATTTTCGCCTTCTAATAGTTATTTAATTGATTTGTTATTGAGATTTCCCAAATCCTACAATTAATCACTTACGCTTATTACAATTTTCAAAGAAGTAAATGCCTATGGCCAAATTTTTACTCTCAATTCTTATTGGATTTTTCAGTAATAACTAGCCATTGGTTTCATAATCTTCTTCAGATCATCAAAGCAAATCTGAACTATGAAACATTCAATTTCAAAATCAAACATCGAAAAATTTCCGTTGGCAGGAACATTGGGTAAGCTTATGTTACTTGTACTCTTTCTTTTGACCAGCTTGGCAAGCGCTCAGGTTAAGAAAGCTTTTACACCCCGGTATTCAGAAACCTTGAATGGGGATGTAACGATTATAGCGAACAATATGCTTTCTGACCACCCTACAAATAATTTCAACGGTAATAAAGACAACCAGGATAGCAACGATAGGGTATATGTAGATATTGATACTGATGGAAGCACTTTCAATTCAAGTAGCGCCAATCTCAATGATCCTGCTCCTAGTTTAGCCTGTAAAGAATTTGTTCGGGCCTATTTGTATTGGGCGGCTTCGGATAAAGAAGACGGCGGCGTTTCCAACAACAATGAAAGCTGGAACCACAACCAGGTTAAACTAATGCTGCCAGGTTCATCAACGTATACGACTATCACAGCCGATGAAGTATTATATCGAGGAAGGAATGAACATTTTCACAATGATCCCTATATCAGTGTAAAGGATATTACCAATGATGTTTTGGCTTTAACCAGCCCCTATGGAAAATACCAAGTTGCCAATGTCAAGGCAACTTATGGTGGTTTAGAGCCCCATGGTGGTGGCAACTACGGTGTAGCTGGTGGTTGGCAAATTGTTTTTGTATATCAATCAACAGATCTATTACGAAGAAATATCACCCTTTTTGATGGGTATGCACACGTTGATAATGGTGCTACAACCGATTTTAACGTCAATGGTTTTCTTTCTATCCCAACAGGACCTGTAAAAGCTGATATCATTCTCGGCTCAATTGAAGGGGATAGGGTTCTTAACGGGGATAGTTTTCAAATAAAAAAGCCGGATAATTCTTGGCAAAAAATCAGTACTCCATTAAGAAGTGAAGACAACTTTTTCACTAGTAGAATATCGATTGATGGATCGGATTTCATTGCAAGAAACCCAGCAAGTACAAATACCTTAGGATATGATGCTTCTATATTTGAACTATCGAACCCTGGAAATTCACTCATCGCGAACAACCAAACAAGTACAACGCTCAGGGCGATATCCGGTCAAGAGTCTTATGGTCTTTACTTGGTCGGCTTTTCCATTGAAGTATATGAACCAAGCTTAGGGGCTCTCGAATTTACAACATCACCGTTGAACAGCACATATGATCCTGGGGATATTGCGACACTTTCATTAAGTATCGAGAATTCAGGGAATGATAATATTCATAATCTTGAAATTACTACGATACTTCCAATTGAAGTCGATTTTGATTCAACCCAACCCCTACCATCGGGAGTAACTTATACATTTAATTCAGGAACAAGGGAACTTAAATTTTTTGTTGCCAATGGCTATGTTGATACTGATGACCCCGAATTTAACATCGATTTCAATGTTGAAGTAAAAGAACAATGCTATTTTTTGGAGACAGCCTGTTCGGCTAGTTTTTCAATCCAGGCAACAGCAACATTTAATGGCGAAATAAATACAGCCCAGCAGACAACTAACAGTTCTGGCACTTTGGACGAATGTGGTTTTGGTAATT
>CAZHJO010000445.1:0-3037 GCA_964532755.1 uncultured Maribacter sp.
CCAGCTTCCTGGATACGATGGTCCGGTCCCTCCTAAAGTAGCTGAAGCCATATGGTCTGGGTCAAAAGAAAATGTAAAACCAGCCAAGTCTTCGGTAATATCGGTACCATCGGCACTCATTAAGGCAGCCGTCCAATCACCGCCCATCATGATATTCCTGATTTCAGGAACATCACCATCATCATTACCTTCACAATCCCTTTGTAACACCAAGGCATAATCAATTTCAGGAACTTCGAATTTTAAACGATCATTTCTAAGTTCACTCAATGGCCATTCAAAACTTACGCCAGGTTCTTCGCCCATAGTAATTGCCATTACCAATCTGCCTTGGTCGTTGACCGTAATTTCCCAACTTCCTTCAGAAACATAATCACCATTACTCAAGGTAACTACACCTTCTGGCATGAATTTAAACTCAAATCCTAAAAGTCTTTTGATTTCCTCACCTTGGTTATATACCTTTTTGATTACCCAACTACATTCCTTCAAGATTTCCCTCAAGGTATTTGGATCATCATTTATTACATCACAACCCATATGCATGATTATTCTATTACCATCACCTGCATATAACTTGATCTTACCTTCACCTATTTCATATACATACCACTCTAAGGTAAAGTCGACCAATTCATCAAACTCCAATTTTAATAGTACTTTGTGTTCAGCAACTCTGGTAGACCATGTTCCATTCAACATGTTTCCAGCTCTGTCAAATATCTTCACAGCACCATCTTCTGTAAAATTCATTACATAATCAATGTACTGATCAGTTTGCAATTGGTTTTCCCTTTTCACTTCGTGAATCAACCATGGGCATTCCACCAAATAATTCTCCAGACGTTCTTGGGTAAAATCATCATCGTTATGATCGTTGTCATCATCCTCATCACACAATTCCTTGGCATTTTCTATGGCATTCGCTAATTCTGCATTCGAATTAACAACCATTGTTGTACCATCATAAAGTTTTAGCGTAACTGGAAAATCCATACTGATCAGGTCATTATCATCCAAGCCAGCAAAGAAGAGTCTAAGGTCTTTATCGCTTTCAACAGAAATATTTCCTGTTTCCTCATTATTGATGTCAAATGTGTACATCGTTATTGGGTATACAAAATCTATACACTCAATATCATCATCATCACCACCTTCCTTACAATCTTGTGCAAGTTCACGTAAATCTTCAATGCCTTCTATGGTGATCTCGGCATAATCCGCCATTGTAATAGTAATTGGGAAAATGATATCTAGAATATCATCATCCTCTTCCAAAGCATCAAAGATATCTTCAATGGTATCGAGGTCTTCAACAGCATTGATAGTCAATTCAACACCATTGACTTTTACAGAATAAGGGAATTTAACATTGAAACAACTTGATTCATCAACAATATTGTCGAAAGAACCATCATTGGAACTAGTCTCTTCAATTAATTTGGCTGTGGTGGAAGCAGCGGTTATAGCTTCCTTTTCTACACCTTCTTCAGGTAATGGTTCAAACTCCTCTTGACAAGAAGTAAATGTAAGCGCCATTACCAGTAGGCTTGAATAAAATGCGTAATTAAAAAACTTTTTCATAACGATTTGGATTTTTTTGTTCGTATGACCATAAAACAACCAACTTTAAAAATACCCTACCCCATTATTTAATTTTTTTCAAATATCTTTGATGCAAAACCAACTAATTGAACACCAACACCAAGGATAACGTTTGTGACGAAGAGGTATATAGTAATCTCTTCAGGGCTAATTCCAAAACGGTTTTTAACTATATATATTATAAATTCGGTAATGAAGAAAAGGCTTATGATGCCGTACAAGAGGCTTTTGTAAAACTTTGGGAGAATTGTGCCAAGGTTACACCTGAAAAAGCAAAAGCATATGTCTATACTATTGCAAATAATCTATATCTTAATGTTATCAAGGCTGAAAAAGTACGGTTAAAGCATGCGGACAAGGTAAATAATACGAATTATGAGTCCCCTGAGTATTTAATGGAAGAAAACGAATTCAAGGAAAAGTTGGACAGAGCCTTGGACGCACTACCCGAAAACCAGCGAACCACTTTCTTACTGAATAGAATTGATGGTAAGAAATATGCCGAGATTGCCGAAATGGAAGGGGTTAGTGTAAAGGCCATTGAAAAACGGATGCATTTGGCCCTAAAAACATTGCGCCAACAGATTGATGGAATATAATCTGGTCGTTATTGGTTGGTTGCTCGTTGAATACCATTTATTTATGCAATAAGAACTCCCGAATGTTCAGAGGACCAAGTATTAAAAAATAATTACATATTAAAAAGTAGGGTTTTTTTATTTTGAATTGTTACTAAGATATAAAGCTAGAAATCATGCAAGAAAATTACTTGGCAAAATGGCTCAATAACGAACTCACTGAGACTGAGCTCGCAGAATTCAAGAATTCTGACGAGTATAGATCTTATCAGCGAATTCTAGAGGCCACCAATACATTGGAAGCACCTGATTTTGATGTTGAACAAGCCCTCGAAGCTGTTAAGAACAAACGAACATTACAAGATACCAAGGTGGTGCAATTAAAACCTTTCAAAAGATTCTTGAGGGTCGCAGCCGCTGTAGCTGTCATTATGGTAGGTTCTTATTTTTATTTGAACACTTTGAATGAAAATATTTCTACCCAGTACGCCGAAAATAGAGAGGTAGTTCTCCCGGATACATCGGAAATATTTTTAAATGCAGATTCCGAAATTTCATATAGTGAGAAAAAATGGGATAAGGAAAGGAATGTTTCCCTTGAAGGCGAAGCTTTTTTCAAGGTTGCCAAAGGAAAACGTTTTACGGTATCTACAGCACATGGTACCGTGGCTGTTTTAGGAACACAATTCAATGTTGAAAACAGGAAAGGCTTCTTTGAGGTTACCTGTTTTGAAGGATTGGTCAGTGTTACGTTCAATAACGAAGAAACCAAACTTCCCGCAGGAACATCATTCTTGGTTATTGATGGTGAGGTTATTGAAGCTGAAAAACCAAATACCACTACCCCTTCCTGG
>CAZHJO010000446.1:0-3036 GCA_964532755.1 uncultured Maribacter sp.
TTTGCTATCTCCAAACAGGGTTCAGCCACCCCCGGGGAATAGGCAAGTGCCAAATCGCGTTGGGTTGAGTAGTGCTTGGAAGGTACTATTTTTATTTTTCCAGGTTGCGGTTTTGCATGATAAATAAGTGCCTCATGTCTTAGCTTCTTCTTGCTCATTTGTCATCATTTGAAAATCAAAAATAAGGGTATTCCTAAGAAAATGACACCCAGTCTAAAGAATCAGTTATCAAAACTTAGGATTTAGTGCGGTATACTCTTAATCGCATTGCCAGAATAGCGGCAATAATGAAGAATACACCACCAAATAAAATTGCGTTGACCGCATTGTTACCAAGCAAATGTTTGATAATAAATCCGAAGGAAATTGTTTGTATCAACATTGGTATTACAATCATCATGTTGACGATGCCCATATATACCCCTCGTCGTTCTTCAGGAATAACCTTTGATACCATAGCATATGGAATCCCCATCATTGCGGCCCAGCCTATACCGAACAAGATCATAGGCAAGAGCATTACATACTGATTTGTAATATATGGCATGCTCAACATAGCAATGCCGGTCAATACCAAACTAAGTACATAGACTATTTTTGAACTATACTTCCTGGCAATGGGAACTAGAGCCAAAGCAACCAGCATGGTCACTAAGTTGTACGTACCGTTCATAAGTCCTGTCTGTGCCAAAGCTTGTTCAGATAATAGCTGTATATTCTGGGCAAAGGACATATCTGTTGTGCTAATTTCAGCTCCCGATTTACAGCTAGCCATAATAGATTCAAATTTGTCATTATCATCATTACTTATTCCGAACATACTCGTTCGCAACATGGGTGTGATGAACTGCCAGTAAACGAAGAGGGCATACCATTGGAATAGATAAACGGCAGAGAGGTTCCACATCAATTTTGGCATATCACCAATGGCGTGATATATCTCAACGAGGGGTTCAAACGTCCTATTTAAAAATGATTTGCCTTTCTTACGGCTCTCAATAACAGCCAATTCCTCATCAGAAGGGGGAATTTCCGGAGTTTTCCAAACGGACCAAAGAATAGTAGTTACTGAAGCGATTGCACCTAAAAAGAAAGAATAATAGACCCACTTGGGAATTGCTGTAACTATTTCGGTTCCCGTACTGCATAAATCACCGTCAACAATCGGAACACTAAACCAGTCCTGAAACAGAAAAAGGGAAAAATTCGCCAAAGTAATGCCCGCACCAACAAATAAACTCTGCATTTGAAAACCATAGGTAAGTTGATTGTCCGGCAATTTATCACCTATAAAAGCTCTATATGGCTCCATCGCCGTGTTATTGGCTGCATCCAATATCCAGAGTAAGCCCACGGCAAACCACAATTCTGGACTAAACGGAAAAGCGAAAAGGCATAAACTGGCAACTATGGCCCCAATAAGAAAAAATGGCTTACGCCTTCCCCAACGAGGAGACCATGTCTTATCTGAAATGGCCCCGATCAAAGGTTGGATCAGTAATCCCGTAACCGGCCCGGCGAGATTCAATAATGGTAATTCTTCATGGTGGGCCCCTAAAAAAGAAAATATTGGATTTATTGCCGTCTGTTGCAATCCAAAACTAAATTGGATTCCAAAAAACCCAACGTTCATGTTCCAAATTTGCCAAAAACTTAACTCAGGTTTGCGAAAATTCATGTGAAGAACGGTTTAGTTGATTGCAATATCCGTGAGACAAGATAGCATTTTTAAAGTTCCATCAACCATTTGTTCGCCTGAAATTCATTCGAAATACCACTAAAACGTTTGCGCTCTAAAAGAATCACTTCAAAAATTCAATATTCCGTTTTAAACCTGTAAATTTTGTTCTTTTTACAGCGGATTTCTGAAAGATTTTTTTAAACACCTCTTCCGTAATCTCAATCCAGTCTTTTTTAGTCATAGATAGGAGTTCGGGATGCGGGTTAAAGAGCGGCTCGGAATGCGCTGTTGAAAAACGGTTCCAAGGACAAACATCCTGGCATACATCACAGCCGAACATCCAATCATCGAACTGCCCTTTTACGGACGTTGGAATCCCATTTTTCAATTCGATCGTGAAATACGATATGCATTTACTGCCATCGACCACGTAAGGCTCTACAATTGCCGTTGTAGGACAGGCATCGATACATGCCGTACAAGAACCACAATGATCGGTGACCGGCGTATCATATTCCAATTCCAGATCAACAATAAGCTCTGCTATAAAATAAAAAGAACCCGTTTGGTGGGTCAGGAGGTTACTATGTTTGCCAATCCATCCCAGGCCACTTTTAGCCGCCCAAGCCTTATCCAAAACAGGTGCGGAATCTACAAAGGCACGGCCATTGACCTCGCCAATTTCCTGAAATATAAATTCTTGAAGCTGTCTTAATTTAGATTTTATAACATGGTGATAGTCTTGTCCGTAGGCATATTTTGACAGCTTATAACTGTTCTCTATTTGTTCTTTTTCAGGATAGTAGTTTAATAGCAAGGAAATTACCGATTTTGAGCCTTCGACCAATTTTCTGGGATCCAATCGTTTGTCAAAATAGTGCTCCATGTACTGCATTTCACCATGCATGTTGTTCTTGAGCCATTTTTCCAAACGTGGGGCCTCCTCTTCCAAAAAATCCGCCTTGGAAATGCCGCATGACAAAAAACCGAGGCGTTTGGCTTCGGTTTTGATAAAGTGGGCGTACTTTTTTTCCTTATCCAATCGGAATTCAAATTATAATTCAAGCCCAAGGTACAAAAAGGGATCGATGAAGGAAATCGATTTATTTCGGCAATTTTGAATCCACAGACCTTATGACATGAATATTTTAACGGCTGTCCAGAGAAAATGACCGATAATAACAATCTTTACCATAGACCCTTTAAAATTGAAGTCTCCAATGTTTTGATAAGGGCCAACCATAGAGCGAACGATGCAAAGCTCGAAACCACAGAATACATCCAAAATTTTCGCCATGGGGCCAGATGATTGAACGCAATGCCGGAAATCAAGATGCCAAGAATCGCCGATAAAA
>CAZHJO010000447.1:0-3033 GCA_964532755.1 uncultured Maribacter sp.
ATGGTTATATATTATTGGGCTACCATTTTTTTCCTTCGGGATAGGTAGTTTATTTACCATAATGATGTCAATGACCGCTGATGTTATTGATATAGATGAATTAAACTCTGGTCTACGCAGAGAAGGGATATTTGGAGCTATTTATTGGTGGATGGTGAAGGTTGGCTTTGCAATTGCCGGGGCTCTAAGCGGAGTTATTATTGCAGTTGTTGGATTTAACCCTGATCTTGCTACTACAGACCAACAATCTGCTGTTGACGGGTTGCATGCCTTCTTTTGTTTTTTTCCTATGGCAGGCACCTTGGTGGCAATGTTTGTAATGCGAAACTATAGTGTAACAGAAGAACGCGCAAGTGAAATAAAAGCAGAGTTAATTAAACGAAAGGAAGAATTAAAGACGAATTAGTACAACGAAGAGGAAAATTATAAATTAATTAATAAAAAAATAATATGGGCGGATTTAGAGAAGGTCATCAGTTTTCATTAGAAGGAATTGATCTGACCCAAGATTCAGGAGTTGATTTCAGTAAATATTCATTGGAAGAATTAAAAGAACTCTGGAGAAAAACAGTAAAGCGGGGAATGCATGGGCTATGTTTCAGTCTTTACGAAGATGGCCAAAGACCGGGTGATATCATCACAGAGGAACAGGTAAGAAGAAGAATGGAAATCATTAAGCCCTATACGAAGTGGGTACGTTCGTTCTCCTGTACTGATGGTAATGAATTCATCCCAAGAATTGCCAAGGAATACGGAATAAAAACCATGGTAGGTGCTTGGTTAGGTGATGATCCAGAAATCAATGAGCGAGAAATAGCTGGACTTATTCAATTAGCGAAAGAGGGCTTTGTAGATATAGCGGCTGTCGGTAATGAAGTGATGTATCGTAAGGAACTCACAGAAGATGAATTATTGGTTTTTATGCGCCGAGTAAAGGAAGCACTACCAAACAACATACCAGTAGGCTATGTTGATGCATATTATGAATTTTCTGCTCGCCCAAGAATTACAGAAGCTTGCGACGTAATTCTTGCCAATTGTTATCCCTATTGGGAAAGCTGCCATTTTGATTATTCATTACTGCATATGAAACAAATGTTTGCAGGAGCCTCTGCTGCAGCAAATGGTAAAAAAGTTATTATAACAGAAACAGGTTGGCCAAGTGCAGGGACTAATTTGAATGATGCGGTTCCTACAGAAGAAAACGCCATGAGATATTTCATCAACACCCAAGAATGGTCTGCAAAAGATGATATTGAAGTGATGTACTTTTCTTCATTTGATGAATCTTGGAAAGAAGGTCCGGAAGGAGATGTAGGTGCTTATTGGGGACTTTGGGATAAAAATGAAAAATTAAAATTTTAATTGGAATAAATAGTGCAATCTTGACGTTAACTATTATTGATGAAATATACCGAAGAACTACAAATTGAACCTGGTAAAGCTATATGCTATTCAGGGTTCAGGGAAGGGCAAATGCCTGGAGGAAAGGTGCCGACTTATGAAGAGATTAAAGAAGACCTTTTATTACTTCATAAGCATTGGAAGTACGTACGTTTATACGATTGTGATGAGCATGCGAAAATTGTTTTAAACGTAATCCAAAAAGAAAATTTTGATTTAAAAGTGATGCTTGGGGCCTATATTGTTGCTGAAGCGAACAATTATGGTTGCCCTTGGGGAGGGTCGTATTCTGAGGAGCAACTTGCAAAGAACAAACTGGTAAATGTTACCCAAATCAACAAATTGATCCATTTCGCAAACCAATACCCCGATATTATTTTCTCACTGTCTGCAGGAAATGAAGCCTGTGTTGATTGGACCGACCATTATGTGCCAGTTGAAAGTGTTATCAACTATGTGAGAATGATAAAAAAAGAAGCCAAGCAACCGGTAACATTTTGTGAAAATTATCTTCCTTGGCTTGATAAGCTAAAAGATTTAGTTAAAGAAGTCGATTTTATTTCAATACATACTTACCCTGTTTGGGAATATAAGAACATTCATGAGGCCTTGGAGTACACCAAACAAAATTATTACGCCGTTGCCGATACTTACCCTAATAAACCAGTGGTAATAACAGAAGCTGGCTGGACAACTTTTTCCAATGGAAGAGGAATATGTCCAAGTAATGTGAGTGAGGAACATCAGCTCATTTACTACAATGATTTAATGAATTGGAGTGAGGAAGCTGACCTACTTACATTCGTTTTTGAGGCTTTTGATGAACCGTGGAAAGGTTCGGAAGAAGCACTTGAACCAGAAAAACATTGGGGATTATTCAAAGTAGATAGGACTCCGAAATTGGTAATGAGCGAATATTATGAAAATCTGCCGTTGGAAAATATGAAATAATCGGCACCTAGAATATGCAATGTGGTGATTATTTCTGCTGAAACTTTTATAGATACTTTAGTTATGGCTTTTTAACGCTTGGCAAAATTACGTGAGTACTTCACCACCTCATATGACTTTTATCATACTTTTCAGAGGTATATCTAAGTATTTTTAGGAAAGATTTTAAATTTATCGGACATGAAAAGAGGAACTCCCATATCAGCAATAATGACCAAAAATGTCATTACCTTAAAGACTACCGATAATCTTGAAACGGCGGAGACTTTATTCAAAAAGCATCATATAAGACACATCCCGGTTTGTTCCGGGAGTAAAATAATCGGGATGCTGAGTTATACCGACTTGTTACGTATAAGTTTTGCAGATGCCGTTTATGAAGATGAGGAATCGGTAGATACCATGGTATATAACATGTTCAGTATAGAACAAGTAATGGCTAAAAACCTGATCAGTGTATCATCAACGACCTTTATTAAAGATGTAGCCGAGATACTTTCAAAAAAAGAATTCCATGCCATTCCTGTCGTAGACAAAGGCAAACTTGTTGGTATGGTAACTACTACAGATTTGATCAACTTTTTAATACAGCAGTACGAAGATTAAACGAAAAACCTATTTTATTGGATAATTATGAAGCCGTTATTCTTCCTCTGAAGTGTCGGCTTTCGTTTCTTC
>CAZHJO010000448.1:0-3033 GCA_964532755.1 uncultured Maribacter sp.
TGCCTTTAAATTAGCTGGTGTCTACCAATGGGTGCATGAATTGGATGGAAATTTCAACTGGTTCTATGGTGTAGGTGGCGGTTTGGGCAATGTTGATTTTGATACAGTGCCAAACAGTTCTGATGATGATGGCTTGTTTATTTTCGGAGCTGGTAATATTGGTATTGAATATAATTTTGATATACCCTTACTCCTTTCATTGGACTTTAGGCCCGAAGTTGGTTTAGTCGGTTATGACGGGTTTTCAGATAATTTTGACTTTGATATAGCCCTTGGTATCCGATATCAATTTTGAGCATTCTAACCCTTCAACTTGAGAATAAAGTCCTTAGCAATTGTTAAGGACTTTTTATTTATGGGTATATATAACTACATTTGCCAACTAAAAATATCAATAATGAGAAATATCTTATTTGCCCTAATTATTTTGGTCATTTTAGGGGCCTGTAATTCTAAACCGGAAGGTTACGTAATCAATGGCACCCTAACAGGTGATATTGCGGATGGCGTTGAAGTCTACTTGAAAAAAGCTGGAGTCAACAACCAATTGATCGAAATTGATACAGCTAAGACCATAAATGGCACTTTTACCTTCACAGGGATAAAGAATCAACCTGAAATGCATTACATTTTTGTGGAAAAACAAAATGTAGGGTATGCCGCAGCCATACTTGAGAATGGCGAAATTGATTTCTTGGCCCATAAGGACAGTCTTGGGCTTGCAAAGATTACGGGAACGATTCAGAATGATTTTTTGGATGATTATAGAGAGAAGTCGAAAGAAGTTTCAATGCAGGCAGTTAATATTCAAGAGGATATGAGAAACGCCTCAATGACGAACGATTCGGTTTTGATGAATTCCCTGAAGGAAGAATTGGATGAGTTACGGGAAGAATACGAGGCTTTTGAATTTGACTATATAAAATCAAATCCGAATGCCTTGATTTCTGCTTTGTTGATTGATAAAGCTTTGAATACAAGAACTGCAACCACTGAAGAGCTGCAGGAATTGTACGATACACTTGCACCGGAAATAAAGGAGACCAGTGCCGCGAAAAAAGTAATCAAAATATTGGAACAGTTAAAAGAGCGTGAGGCAAATGCAAAAAACACGAATGTTGGTGCCGTTGCTCCAAATTTCTCCGCACCTTCCCCTTCAGGTGAGCTATTGGCATTGAATGACATTAAGGGAAAAGCAACGCTTATCGATTTTTGGGCCGCCTGGTGTAGGCCATGTCGTGCAGAAAACCCCAACATTTTAAAAGTGTATAATAAATACCATGATAAGGGATTGAACATCATCGGTGTTTCTTTGGATAAAACAGCGGAAGCTTGGAAAAAGGCCATTGCAGATGATGGTTTAATTTGGAACCATGTATCGAACATTGCCTATTTTAATGACGCGATCGCCAAGATGTATAATGTTGATGCTATTCCTGCTGCTTTTCTGTTGGATGAGAACGGTGTAATTGTGGCCAAGAATTTAAGGGGACCGGCCCTCGAGTTAAAGGTAGCGGAATTGCTCAATTAGTACTAAAGTTATAGTAAAGCAAAAGCCCTGATGTGTGCGACATCAGGGCTTTTTTTATCGTGAATTCTATATCCTACTGAAACTTACCTTGGGCATCATCAAATTCTCCCGTAATGGTTACATTATCGTCAATATTAACGTCGCCAAAAACGTTGACCACCGAGTTAGCACCTAAGAATTCGATGGTTGAATTGTCCTTTAACTCTAAATCTCCATATATAGTAAGATTCCCTTCAATTCGAAGTACGGCGCCATCTTCAACTGTAATTTTTTTACGCTTTCTATTGCTCCCCACAACAAGGGTCCCGTTCATTTCCATTACGCCATCTTGCAAGACATCAACATCATTTCTAGCGGTCCAAGTTCCGCACATCAGTAAGGATCCACTAACTTTTATGGAGTTAAATCTTTTAGATCCCCTAAAAGCAATATCCTGACCTTCGTTTACCACCAACTTGCTGGATCCCTTATACGTATTCAACGACGCACATTCTTCTGCCAAACTTTGTGAAGGACGGTTTAATTTTACAATCTGCAGGCCTTTTTTACCTGATGCGGCAAAAATATAATCACCCTTAGACTCAACAAAGTTTATAGACCCGTCTAATTGAATAACACCATACAAATTGGCATTGCCCCCATTATCTTCTGAGAGGCACAAGCCAGCGCCACCATTTGCCATAAGGATTACTTCTTCATTTATTGCCACTGCATTCGTTTCCTTCCACTCAGAAGAATTGGCACTTGGATCTACCAGAATAGGTAAATATTCAATTAAAGAGCTACTTGCGATACTATATATTCCAGCGCCTTTAGCACCTTCAGAAACGATGATCTTATCATCATTGAACGCCAAGGTCCTTTTTGTGCCCGCACCAAAATCAGTACTAATTGCAATTTCTTTCGTGATATTGAGTTGACTATCTAAAACACGAACCCCCATACTGGCATCGAGCACTGCAAATTCATTATTGTTCATGGCTACCGAACGTAAATCCTGGAAGGGTGCTTCCGTTACAACCGATAGATCTCTTTTATCATACACTGTTATTGTCCCAGCTCCTCCACTAGATACTACGACTTGACTTGATGAAACCTCAATATCAGTACTATTAAAACCCTCTTGAAATCCGTAAACTATAGCACTGGTATTCATTCTACCACCTGATACCGGTATTTTAGCTACGAACGAATTGGAAGTTGCCCGAACAGATTTTTCAGCGTCAACTCCTCCGACAGCATACACATAGCCATCATTGTATTCAACAGAGTTGACATCAGCGTTACTGTAATATAATCTAGATGTCACCCTTGGCACCAAGGGATCTCTTACATTAATTATATCAATGGCGCCTGCATAGGTTTCTGCCACGGTATTATAGGACACATAGGCATAATCCCCGTCTACATCTACATGTGTTGCCGTAAGATTACCGCCACCACTGAAAGAAGGCGGATTAATTTGGGCGACCAAGGTTAGTGGATAATCCCCTGCTTCTTCT
>CAZHJO010000449.1:0-3025 GCA_964532755.1 uncultured Maribacter sp.
CTTCCGTTGGTGACTTCGTAAATTGCAACTTGTTGATGGCTTTTGCCAGAAACAGAAGTTAATTCCTCATCGATGACCTTGTCGCCAATAACAATGCGTTTTAGAACCTTGACTTTAGTGTCAGGATTATCGGCCAGATATCTCTTATAATTGGCTTTCATCCTTGAATTGCCTACATACAAAGTATCGTTAGGGAAGTTCTGGACCAATACATTTTCGGTGTAACAGGAAACAAAGGCATCCAGATCACCAAGATTGAAAGTCTCGACCTGCTTTTGAACAATTATTTCTGGGGATTCTTCTGCTACTAGAACGAGTTTTGTGTTGGTGGCATTCAAGGCAAGCCTACTTATATTGTGGATTTTTTTATCCGAAAATCGTGCTAGCTCATTCCATTTTGAATCTGAATGCGGATCGAATTTTAAAATGGATTGGCCATAGCCAGTAAGAACGGTTCCATCGTTCATCCAACATATATCCAGGGATTTATCGGTAAGTGTTATGATCTTTTTGGTCTCACCAGTCAAGGGATTTAATGACATAAGGGTAGATGCTTTGTCATCCTGTACTACAAAACTCACTAACTTGGTGTTAGGTATTTTGTGAAGGGATCTTCCCACTTTTTTATGAATAGTTCTATGGGTGTTATTCTTCTTATTAGCAACAACCAGATCCATCCTATTTTCAATCAAGACAGTGGTAACCAAAATTTCAGGCGAATACCAAACATAGTATCCAACTTTTAAATCCTGAAGGAGTTCTTTATATCTACCATCTTTAACTTCATATTCAAATAATCGCTGTAATCCATTTGTATCTAGACGAATAGAGGAAATATTTTCCTTGTTTGGAATTTTCTTGGGGGAATACTCACTACCCACAGGAGTATTGGAAATCCAATCAGTTGAGCTGGTATTTGTGTGATAAAGGGCAATATCAGTCTGTCCGTTTCGAGTCGATGAAAATAGAATACTATCGTCATCATAAAAGGATGGTTGATTGTCGTAACCTTCATTATTACTGATATTCAAAGGATTGGTAACTACCACCTTCCCATTTTTGATGTCAACTAAAAACAAATCGGTATTAGTTTGGGCAAATGAGGAGAGGTATGCTACTAGAAATCCAGTGGCAATTATATATTTCATTTATGGAAGATAATATATAATTCTTGGATTTTCAATCCGTAAATCGCTTTAGTAAATCACGAACATGTTTTATACCATCAATATAATACCGGGCTGAGGTCTTATGCCTTCCGACCTTGACGCTCACCGTACTTTCAGGTAACTCTTGGAACATAAATTCGTCCGTCCAATCGTCACCAATGGCAAATACAAAATCATAGTCATCTTCTCCCATTACCCTTACCGTCGCACGGCCTTTGTTCACATTACTACTTTTTATCTCCATCACCTTGTTCCCGTTTAACACACTTAGATCGTCATTGGCGATTAAACTGGTTAAAACGGTATTGAGTTCATTTGCCCTAAGATTTCCAAAATCGGGATCTGTTTTGCGATAATGCCAGGCAAGGGAATAGTTCTTTTCTTCTATAAAACTTCCTGGTGTCCTATCTACAAAGGACTCAAGTACCGGACGAATTTTTTCCATCCAGTCGTTTTTTACATTTTCGAGCATTCTAAACGCTCCTCCTTTTTGCGAAATCCAAACCCCATGCTCAACGATCATGTTGTATTTTTTAGGCAAGAACCATTTGGTGAATGTTTCCTTATCACGACCACTTACGAGGTATATTTCCACGTTCTCCAAGTTATTCAAGGCATCTAAAAGCTGATATAGTTCTTTATCGGGTCCGGCCTTTTGCGGATCAACATGAAAACCAGAGAGGGTACCATCATAATCCAAGAACAAGAGTCTTTTTTTGGCCTTGGAAAAATCGTCTAAAACAGCATTCAATCGAAGCTCTGTTAATCGTTTGGAAACGTTGGCTGCGTCCAGATCTTTTTGGGCTTGCAGTGAGGACATAAAGTCGTTGGCCCATTTCTCTACATTATATCTTTCCAACCTTTTTTGCAAATGTGAGTTCCGTTCTTGTTGTTCTTCTATGGGCATATTCAATGCTTGATAAAGCGCATCGGCTATCTGCTCAAAATTGTTCGGGTTTATCAATAATGACTCGTTCATTTCATTTGCAGAACCGGCCATTTCACTTAAAATAAGTACACCGGTTTTATCTGTTCTCGTCGCAATATACTCCTTGGCTACCAGGTTCATACCGTCCCGCAAGGGAGTTAACCAGGCTATATCACTTGACGTGTAAAGATCAATGAGGTTTTCAAAGGGTACAGAACGATAAAAATACCAAATGGGTGTCCAACTAACGGTTGCGAAATCCCCATTGATCCTACCGACCAACTCATCCACTTCCTTTTTGAGTAATTGATATTGGGGTACATTAGATCGTGAGGGGACTGCCAATATGATGAGGCGGACCTTCTCTTTATACTGCGGGTATTTGTTCATAAAATATTCAAAAGCATTCAGTCGCTTTGCAATTCCTTTTGAATAGTCTAATCGGTCAATCGATAAAATCAATTTTGCGTCAGGTGTCGACTGCTTATGGCTGTTTAGTCTTTGCTGAAGGTCTGATTGCTGGGCAGCGGTGTTTTTTTCGTGTTCCTTGGCAGCATCGCTAAATTTCTTGTAATCGATACCCATTGGAAAGGAATCAACCTTAATAATCCTATTGTCTTGATAAATATCATTGAAACTCACTTCCAACCCCAACAATCTTCGTACAGAACTAAGAAAGTGCCGTTCATAGTCATAGGTATGGAAACCAATTAAATCAGCACCCAATAGACCTTCCAAGACTTCTTCGCGCCAAGGTAAGGTTCTAAAAATTTCAAATGAAGGGAAAGGAATGTGCAAAAAGAACCCTATAGCAATATTTGGGCGTTTTTCACGCACCATTTGTGGAACCAGCATTAATTGATAATCATGGACCCAAATAGTATCATCATCTTCCGCTTTTTCCAAAATGGCATCAGCGAATTTTTGG
>CAZHJO010000450.1:0-3023 GCA_964532755.1 uncultured Maribacter sp.
ACGAATCAATTCAGCAATGTAAACATATTTCATATCTCTAGCGGCAATTCCTTCCTCCATTAATTTTGTTTGTGCCGGACTGGTACCTTCATTGTAATTTATGTTTTGGTCCAACATTTGCTTGTAGTCATTGAACATGCTTACCGTCATATGGGAAGCGTACGTATCACTACCAATAGGAGACATAAACCGTATCAATCCCCAACTCTCTTTTCCTCCCGAATTGACGGCGTTTTGATGTAAGGGTTGAAAGACTTCTTTTTCTGCTTTTTCATATTTGTCATAATTCCCAAGACCAACTTTCATCATATCAATTTGAGCAACACAACCCAAAGGCATGTCGAATTGAGGAGTTGTATTTGCAATTTCCTTGGCATATATTCTTACGGCCAAATCCCTGGTTTTTGAGGAACTATTAAGTTTATCCATTAGGTCGGACTCAGACATATCCGGATAGGCTGCTTTTGCACGGTCCATTAAATGCTCCCAACTACTCCCATCCATCATTTTCACAGGGTCGTTGTAAAGGGAAACCGTCAGGTATTGAAATTCCTGCATTTCTCCTCCGGGTTTAATTGACCATAGGTCCCAACCTATAATATCCCCGCTTTTGACGCGTTGTTCTTGAATTTTTTGCCAAAACGCTTCTGTCTCGCCATAAGCGGACTCTTGCTCATTGTCTACTTTCATTAATTCAAATATCAGATGTAAATTTTCCTGTGCGATAGCCAAGTTGCCTACCAAAAGTAATGCGATAAAAAGTACAAGCTTTTTCATTTCCCTTTATTTAACTGGTTAGTACTAAATTACTTGTTGAGTGAATACCAAAGAATGGAATAGTATCCGTATAATAAAATAGGAAAGGATGAAACCTATGAATTAATGTCCGAAGACGTGCATTTATATACCCAGGTTAAACAAATCAACAATACTAAATTGTTTGAAGACGATTGAGCAATGAGCCCCTATGTGATTTACCCATTGGAATTACCTTTCTATTTATTTCCAAATGACCCTCAGCTACAACATCAAGTTTAGCAATATTGACCATATACGACCTATGGACCCTTAAGAATTTATGCTTAGGTAGTTTTACCTCCATAGTCTTAAGAGTGGCTGTAATTAGGTAATGATTTTTGGCGGTTACAATTTTACAATAATTACGGTCTGCCTCAATATATAGAATGTCAGATAGCAGTAATTTGATCATTTTACCATTGTGGCGAACAAAAATACGATCATCCAACACCTCAATGGGCAAATCTACAATTGATGCTTCTGTCTTGTTTTCTTTCAATTGTTCAACTACCAAGGCGAATGTGCGTTGCAATTGTACAGAATTCAATGGCTTTGGTAAAAATGCATATGGGCGGGTCTGCTTGGCTCTCTGAAACGAATCTTCATCTGTATTCGCAGTAAGATATATGATTGGGATGTTTATTTTTTGTTGAATCAATTTGGCCGTTTCAATACCGTCAAGAGTTCCGCGCAAGTTAACATCCATAAGAATAATATCCGGTGCATTAATATTTGCATGTGCCACTGCTTCCTCACCTCTGGTTTCTATACCTGTTATTTCATAACCCAGATTGGTTAGCTGTAAACAAATATGCGAAGCGATAATCATATCATCTTCAACCACTAATATTCTAATCTTATTTTTCATGATTAAGCTGCTTTATTATATTGGAATTCAAAGGAGACAATGGTTCCATTTTCTATATCTAAATTCATTTTGCCTTCAAGTTGTCTTGTCAACAATTGAATTAGTTTGGTGCCAAATCCGGTACCTATGTATTCTTCCTTATCTTTCTTTCCTATACCGTCATCTGAAACTTTCAAAAACAATTGGGATTCTTCTTTCTTCAATCCTATTTTAATAATCCCATTTCGCTTATTCGGAAAAGCATATTTTAAGGAATTGGTAACTAGTTCATTTACTATTAAGCCAATAGGAATGGCCGTATCTACGTCCAATTCCAGGGCATTCATATCAAATAAAACCTTTATCCGACCCCCTGCACCAAAGACATTTACAACATAGTTGGCCAATTCCTTGAAATAGGCCTTCATTTCTATGGAAGAAAGGCTTTTTTCCTGATATAATTTTTGGTGTATCATACTCATACTCTGTATCCTATGCTTACTTTTCTGCATGGCATCAACGACTTTTGGGTCATTTATTTCAGCTGATTGCAGAGCCAACAGGCTCGAAACTATTTCTAAATTATTCTTGACTCTATGGTGAATTTCTTTTAATAGAAACTCATTTTCATTATTCTTTTTTTGTAACATTCTGTTTTTTCTGATATTGTTTCGAACGGCCTTATAAAGCAATACCAAGAACATAATCAAAAGAAGAACAACGATAGTAATCAAAGTCTGTCGTGTTCGCTGACGGGTAATCTGGGCCTCCTGCAGTTGTATTGTATTTTCCTTTCCCGCTAGGTCAAACTCAGTCCTTAGCAAAGAGGTTCTATGGTCTGCTTCTGCCGTGAATACCTGGTTCTTTAAATTGTCATACTCCGCAAATGCTTGGTATGCCTCCTGATAATTATGGTTCCCGGCATAAGCTTTCCCAAGCGTTTCATAGGTTTGGCTTAGATAAAATGCATCCTCAAAATCTTCAGAGGCAATTGCAATGCTCTTTCTAAGACTTTCAATTGCAGAAGCATATTTGCCCTGGATGTTCTGAAGCTTCCCAATAGACAACCATGAACGCATCAGCATGAAATTATTATCCAATAATTCTGCATACTTAACCGCGTTTTCTCCTGCTTTCTTTGCCTTGTCGAATTCATTAAGATAGGTATAAAGATCTACCTCCGAAATATATACATCACTTAGGTTGTTATAAAATCCGTAACGTTCTCCTATAGCTATTGAATGTTCAAAATAATTCAAGGCTTTCTGATAATTCCTCAGCGCTAAATAATTATTTCCTACTACGTACAGTGTAAAGCCATAGTCCAAATCGTTAATATCGCGTTCCTCGAATATTTCTGCGGATTTAAGGCCATATT
>CAZHJO010000451.1:0-3000 GCA_964532755.1 uncultured Maribacter sp.
AAATAATTGCTGTGCACGGCATGAATTACTGAACCTGCGCATAAAAACAATAATGCTTTGAACATCGCATGGGTGAATAAATGGAACATTGAGGCCATATAACCTAGACCCTCATGACCCTCATAACCTGAAACACCTAGCGCCAACATCATATACCCCAATTGGGACATGGTCGAGAATGCCAATACACGTTTTATGTCGGTTTGCGTGATAGCGATAATTGCAGCAAAGAGGGACGAGATAGCTCCCACATAGGCAACGATATTCAAGGCGAAGCCCTCCTCAACGAAATAGTACATGGGAAATAAACGGGCTACCAAAAACACACCTGCAACAACCATTGTTGCAGCATGGATCAAAGCAGAAACGGGAGTTGGCCCTTCCATGGCATCTGGCAACCAAATATGTAATGGGAACATGGCCGATTTACCAGCACCGCCAATAAAAATGAGAATCAATGCCCATGTCAAAACCGATAGCCCCATAAATGAGGTTGATGCCCAATTGAGGATGGCATTCCCTTCTGGATTATTCAAGGTTTCAAAATCATAAGTTCCAGTATAATAACCCATTATCAATATTCCGATTAGAAAACCCAGATCAGCAAAACGGGTTACAATAAATGCTTTTTTGGCGGCAGAAACAGCAGATGGCTTGGTGTAGTAATAACCAATCAACAAATAGGAGGAAACACCTACCAATTCCCAGAAAATATAGATTTGAAAGAGATTGGTGGCCAAGACCAAACCGTACATTGAAAAAGAGAACAACGACAAAAACGCGAAGAACTTGGTATAGCCGTCATCACCTTTCATATAGCCTCTACTGTATATATGGACCATTAGTGAAACGATGGAAACCACTATGAGCATCATTACAGAAATAGGATCAATTTGAACGCCCATATCAATAGCCAGCGTGTCGGTGAAATTCATCCATACCGTTTTCTCCACAAATGTTTGATACACACCATCTGTCTTACCATCCACAAAAAAATACTGATAGGCAGTGTTCAGGGACAGTAGTGTCGAAACCAATAGTCCGGCAACACCGATATAACCTGAAACAGCCGGTTTGATCTTTTGATTGAATATTCCCAAAAGCAGGAAGACCGCCAACGGAATCAAGGGGATTAGTATGATATTGCCAAAGTTCATTTCTTGGGAATTTAGTGCTTCATGGTTTCAATATCTTTTACTTCAACTGAACTGATTTGCCTATATAATCCAATTATTATGGAAACTGCCAAAGCGGTTTCGGCCGCGGCAACGGCAATTATAAAGAGTGAAAACACTACGCCTTGCAACATATCAGGATATAAGTATTTGTTAATGACCACAAAATTTATGACGGAAGCGTTCAATATCAGTTCAACTGATATCAATATTGAAATCAGATTTTTTCGGGTGATAAACCCATACACACCAATGAAAAATAAAATCGATGTTACGGTGAGGATCTCATATATGCTAATTCCAGGAATCATGCAGTATCGTCTTTTTTATCGGTTAGTTTACTTCCTTTGGCAATGATTATTGCACCGACCATGGCTGCGAGCAGCAATACACTGATAACCTCAAAGGGTAATATGAAGCCGCCATCACCGTAGCTTAATAGTTTTGTTCCAATATCTGATGTGGTGGTTGTCAAGGAATTTTCAATCACATTGAATTCGTGTGAGTAAATGGTGATCAAGAATACACCAATACCTAATAAGCATGCCACCGTGGTAAGTATTTGTTTAGAGGTTTTCGCAATTTCCAATTCCATTTCAATATGATGAACCAGCAGTACTGAAAAAATAATCAAGACAATGATTCCACCTGCATAAACGGTAAGTTGAATAGCCGCCAAGAAATTATAATCAATCAAGAAGTAAATTCCGGCAATTCCACAGAGCACAAACAGTAAATAAATGACCGAACGCAACATTTTACGACTAGTTACCGAAGCGACTGCAAAGACAATCATAATTGCAGCAATAATGTAAAATATTATTTGTTCCATAGATTTAATCTTCCACTCCTGGCATTAATTTAGAACCCGGTTTATTCAAAACTCTTGTTAATGCGGTTCGATCATAAACAGAATTTTCGAAATTTTGTCCCCATTCTATGGCATCTGTTGGGCAAACATCTATACAAAGACCACACATGGTGCACATGCTCAAATGGTATACGAACTGGTCTATTTTCTTTTTCTTTTTACCGGTTTCCTCGTCAATTCCCCTATCCCAAATGATTTCAATGGTGCCATTGGGGCAAGCAATCTCGCATTTCTGACAACCGGTACAACGATGTCTGTTTTCATCATCATGGGGCATAATTACCTCACCCCTAAAACGGTCGAACATTTTAAGGGTTTCACGATTATCAGGATATTGTTGTGTTATGGTTCCTTTTCTTGAAGTCAGAAAGTACTTTCCTGTGACGCTCATTCCGGTTAGGAGCGTTTTAATACCTTTAAATATGTCTGAAAAATAACTCATTACTTTAAAATTGGATTGTGAGGTTTTGCCAAACAATCAAGGCCATTATTACAATATTCATCAGGTTAAGTGGGAGTAGGTATTTCCACTCCAATGTCAATAATTGGTCAACACGCAATCTCGGGAAGGTCCATCTAAACCACATCATCAAAAAGACCAATATCATTGCTTTTGCCAAAAACCAGAAAACCCCTAATATCGGAATTGATTCCGTAATTCCAAAAGGAGATAACCAAGCCCCAAAGAATACCGTAGTTGCAATGGCTGCGATGATGAACATATTTATAAATTCTGCCAAAAAGAAATAAGCGAACTTCATTCCGGAATACTCGGTATGAAATCCTGCGCCTAATTCTGATTCGGCCTCGGCCATATCAAAAGGAGCCCTGTTGGTTTCAGCCGTTCCTGCAATCATATAGATCATAAAGGCAATTACAGCGGGAATGTGCCCCTGAACAATCAACCAGCCATTTTTTTGAACTTAAACAATCTCTGAAAGTTGAAGTGTACCT
>CAZHJO010000452.1:0-2999 GCA_964532755.1 uncultured Maribacter sp.
ATCAAGGGTATGGCGATTTGGGTTATACCGGAAACCCACATGTAAAATCTCCCAATATTGATGCTTTTGCGAACGAAAGCATTCGTTTCAATAATTTTTACGTCTCACCCGTTTGTGCCCCGACAAGGGCAAGTTTAATGACTGGCCGTTACTCGCTAAGAACGGGGATTAGGGACACCTATAATGGTGGCGCAATTATGGCAGGCAATGAGGTGACAATTGCAGAAATGTTGAAACAGGCTGAGTACAAGACTGGGATTTTTGGCAAATGGCATCTCGGGGATAGTTATCCATCAAGACCCATGGATCAAGGCTTTGATGAGTCGCTCATTCATCTTTCTGGAGGCATGGGCCAAGTGGGGGATTTTACCACTTACTTTAAAGGGGATAAGAGTTATTACGACCCGGTACTTTGGCATAATGGGCAACAGGAGGCATATGTAGGATACTGTAGTGATATTTTTGCCGATAAAGCGATTGCGTTTATTGAGGAAAACCATAAAAAACCATTTTTCTGTTATCTTTCTTTTAACGCTCCGCATACCCCACTACAAGTTCCGGATAAGTATTATCAAATGTACAAGGATATTGACCCTTCTTCTAGATTTGACAATGACCCGAGACCTTTTGTGAAAATGAGCGATAAAGACAAGGAAGATGCACGAAAGGTATATGCCATGATCACCAATATTGATGATAATATTGGAAAATTGCTACGAAAACTGGATGATTTAAAGATTTCAGAGAATACTTTGGTTGTTTTTATGACGGATAATGGACCGCAACAAGTAAGATATGTTGCTGGAATGCGAGGTAGAAAAGGAAGTGTTTTCAGCGGTGGGGTTCGTGTACCATTTTATTTGAGATATCCAGCCAAATTGAAAGGAAATAAGGATATCGAAACTACTGCTGCCCATATGGATATACTCCCAACGCTTTCAGAAATCTGTGGAGTAAAAATGCCAGAAGACAGAAAAATTGATGGAAAGAATTTAGCCCCTTTATTAACTGAACAAAAGGTTTTATGGGAGGATAGGTCTTTGTTTTTTTATTGGACACGTCGCTATCCTGAATTGTACCAGAATATGGCACTACAAAGAGGGCCATACAAATTGGTAGCGCATGTAGATTATGACTCACCCATTGATGATTATGAATTGTTCAATATTCAGGAGGATCCTTATGAACAAGACAATTTGGTCCAGAAAAGTAAAGAAATAGCCGTTTCGCTCAAAGCAGAAATGGATTTACACTATAATGATTTGATTCAGTCCTCCAATCTTTTGAATCCACCTCACATTCAGATAGGGAGTGAGTATGAAAATCCGGTTTTCTTAAACAGAAATGATGCAGGAGGTGAAAGGGGAATTTGGGACCAGGAAGAGATATATGGAAAATGGAGTGTCTCTCTAAAAGAAGGGTTGTACAACGTTAAGTTTAGATTTGTAAAGCCCCTGCCAAAAGGGGGTAAAATGTATATGGAAACAGGGGCCATAATCAATCAAAAGAAAAATGATAAGGAGGATATTATTTTTATTGAAATGCAAAACATACATCTTCCTAATATGGAATGTGATTTGATTCCATTTTATGTCTTAGATGGCAAAAAAACATTCCCATTCTGGGTCAAATTCCAAAAAGTGAACTAACTCAAATACACTCAAAACTTGAAATATGAAAAAGCTTTTTTTGTTCTTATTAACTTTAACGACCGCATTAGGTATTTCCCAGACCGCGGAAAGCTATTTTAAGCCACTAAAATATAGAAATATTGGTCCTTTTAGGGGCGGAAGGTCTGTAATGGCCACGGGAGTAGTTGGTGATCCAATGACTTATTATATGGGTACAACTGGGGGTGGGCTCTGGAAGACTTCAGATGCTGGGGTTCGTTGGGTAAATATTTCCGACGGCTATTTTGAGTTGGGCTCGGTGGGGGCTATAGCAGCTTCAGCCTCGAATCCCAATATTTTATACTGCGGTATGGGCGAACATGCTCCAAGAGGAGTAATGACTTCTTATGGAGATGGAGTTTACAAGTCGACGGATGCCGGTAAGACCTGGAAAAAAATGGGACTGGAAGCTACCCAACATATTGCCCGTATCGTAATTCATCCCACAAATCCCGATGTGGTCTATGTGGCAGCTCAAGGAGCCCTATATGGGCCCAATAAAGAACGTGGAATTTATAAGTCGACCGATGGTGGAGAACACTGGAAAAAAGTGTTATTCGTCAATAAACTAACAGGCTGTTCAGAATTATCAATGGACGCCAATTATCCCGAAATCATGTACGCTGCCATGTGGCACCACCAGCGCAAACCGAATATCGTTATTAGTGGTGGTGAAGGCAGTGGCATGTACAAATCTGTAGACGGAGGGGAAACTTGGTTCAAAATTGAAAAAGGCCTTCCTGAGGAAAAAGGTAAAATGGCGGTTTCCGTGAGTCCGGCTAATTCAAATAAAGTCTATGCCGTTGTTGAAAGTGATTCGAACCAGGACAAAGGCGGATTATTTGTATCTAACGACGCTGGAAAAAGCTGGAGTATGGCAAGCGGAGACAATCGTTTGGTGCAACGTGCCTGGTACTATACCGAGGTATTTACAGATCCCAAGGATGAAAATACGGTTTACGTGATGAGCGCTCCCGCATTGCGTTCTATTGACGGGGGAAAAACCTGGGAAACCTTGTCAGGTACGCATGGTGATTATCATGATTTGTGGATCAATCCGGACAACTCCAACAATATGGTAATAGCCAATGATGGGGGAGCTGCAATCAGTTTCAATTATGGAAAGACATGGTCTTCCCAAGACATAATGCCCACTGCACAGTTTTATAGAATAAGTGTGGATAACTTGTCCCCATATAATATTTACGGTGGCCAGCAAGACAACACATCAGTAAGGATTGCCAGTCAATCTATGGGAAGAAGTGGAATTACCGAACAAGATTGGACATATGCCGCTGGTGGTGAAAGTGCTTTCTTGGCCTTTGATCC
>CAZHJO010000453.1:0-2998 GCA_964532755.1 uncultured Maribacter sp.
ATGAAATGATCATAACCCCCTTTTTCAATTTCCTCCAAGTTCATTTGAAGTTCCAAAATATTGGGATAGGTAATCGCATCATCCTTTATTTTTCTCAATTTTATTTCTTTCCCCAATCTTACAATCGCCATTTCCTCATCGGCCAAGTAAACGGCGTTATTTGTAAATTCGATAAAAGGGGAAGCATCAGAAGCAATAAAAAACTCATTATCCCCAATACCAATGGCCAAAGGACTTCCTAATTTCGCCACAATTATCTCATCTGGTTTTTTCTTATCAAAAACTGCAATGGCATAGGCTCCTACGGCTTGATTTAGTGCTAGCTGAACTGCATGGCCCAACATTACCCCTTCGGATTTTTGAACCTCTTCGATAAGATTCACTAAAACCTCGGTATCTGTATCAGAAGTGAAACTGTAACCTCTTTCGCTTAAAGCCTTCTTAAGGGATTCATAATTTTCAATGATCCCGTTATGGATTATTACCAAATCCCCAGAATTAGAATAATGCGGGTGGGAGTTTATATCATTGGGGACACCATGCGTAGCCCAACGGGTATGACCAATTCCCAGATTACCTTCCAAAGAAATAGATGATTCTGATATGGTTTTTAAGTCTTCAACTTTCCCTTTGGTTTTTGAAAGGTTTATTTCAGTGCCATCATAAAGCGCGATACCTGCACTATCGTAACCCCTATATTCTAAACGTTGCAGACCCTTTACAATGATCGGATAAGCATCTCTATGCCCAATATATCCTACAATTCCGCACATAATATGTTGTTTATTAGATTATTGAATTTTGAATTGCCATAAATTTACAGTTTATGTCGAAAAACCGTTGAACTCTTGGATGTAAAACGACAAAACTCTACAAGTGGTACATTACCACCAAAAAATTTGTTCAAATCTCTTTTTAGGGGGAAAGTATATATTCTTGCTGAAACTAATTTGTTTCGGTATAGAATATTTCGAGCTTTAACTTTTTATCTTCATTGGCCTGATCTACTTGACTGCCAAAAAAGACCGTTCCCAGGGGACTGAGGGTCGAAGCTACGGGAATATCAACCTCACCATCAGTGAACATAGCATTGCTTACGCCAATAAATTCAATATCAGGGGTAATCGACAACCCTAATGTTGCATTAATAGAATCCCTTATGACAATATTATTAATATGGTCTGTGATCCTTACGGTATATTTTTCACCTTTATCATCAGATGATTTTTCAATAATTCCATCATAATTTTGAAAAAGTCCGAAAAGGGTCTGATCATTGGAAACCTCCGTCTCTAAATCAATCAAAGGTGCTTTTGTCTCTGCATTGTGCAAATATAATCTTGGGGGTTCAATTACCCCGCCAGCCAGTTCCAGGGCATCGCGATCTATATAAAAAACCAAGTTGGCCTCATTGATGATCCAGTTATTGGCTTTTATCTGGTCTATAAATTCTTGGCCATCCTCATCATCTTCGGCAAAGAGTTTTATCTCAGTATAGGTACCAGAACCACCCTTTACATAAATTCTTGACGCATTTTCACCCGTATCCATAGCGTTAACTACATCTGTAGGAAACAAATCATTCTGAAAAGTATTCACAACATTGCCTGCGATCGATCCATTTTGCAGTTCATTAAGCATGCTAAAAACAAATTCAGCACTTTTTTGTACAATTTCGTCATCACTGGTATCTGTGGGGGTCTCGTTTAAATCTACGCTATCATAATTATACCCTATGGTAATATTTGCTGCTTTCATATCTAAAAGCAGCATCACATCATCAGAAATCATAGAAGTGGAAAGATGTATACCTCTCATAAACTCATTGAAATTTGGTTGACTCACCAATTCCGAACTACCTTCTTTATCAAGAATGTTCTGTTGAAAAAATGCTTTGTCCAATGGAACACGGATACCTGGCTCAATTCTTTTCGAAACTCCGGATTCGTCAATTTCCTCAGTCTCCGGGTCATCCTCCTGTTCAATCAAAATCTGCTCGTTGCTCAACACTATTTCACCTTCAAAGAGTACATCAGAAACAAAACCCGGTGAAAACTGCTGAGTGGAAAAATATTCCTGCGCCTCTTGAAAATTGGTATTGGGATCCAAATCCCTCAGAAAATAGGTGGATCGCTCAACCTTTAAATTAAAGGAAGTCTCAATGTCCTTATTATATGTAGCGTTGTTTATATAAATGCTGTCCAAATCCACAGCCTGGGCAAAATTATCCTTAATTGTGGAGTCGTCCTCACCATCATTGATCCCATCGCCATCGGTATCTACGTTTAAGGGATCTGTGCCATTTAGTCTCTCCTGATTATCACTTACGCCATCGCCATCGGTATCACTTGTAGAATCCTCTGGATCAGCATCCAATTCATTGATCAATCCATCACCATCGGTATCCGCTTTTGAATTGGTCAAGTACGGAATGTAAAGAAAAACATCGGTTACTATCTCATTTTCTTCTATGGTACTAGTAACATCGTCATTTTCTGAATTGTCTTCCGTATCTTGGGAATAACTGCCGAAAACGGGTTTGCTTGAAGCTAGTAACAATTGAGAGGTAATCCGTGCCTCTGTTTTTCCATAGATCGGATCATCAAAAACACCTAATTGATATATTCGTAATTTATTGGTTCTTACCGCCTCTATCTTCTTATTATAAGCAAATACATCATAGATCGCCTTATCGGTTGTGAATGGCTCACCACCAATTACTTCAGCACCAATGGTTGTAAAATCCTCTTCACAGGATAAAAGAAGTGCAACAAGTAAAAATCCTGCAAGAGCAGGAAATTTGAATCTCTTAAAAAAACTCATTTGGATTATTTTAAAACTTCGGTGTTATAAAAATTGGCATATGCTTCTTCAAAACCTTGTAAAGGAACATAGGGCAACACGGGTTTTTCTAGGTTGGATATATGGTTTTGTAAATCTTCCGGAATTTCTTCCGCCGCTAAAATAACAGCATCAGAAAAATCTACCGCTACTTTTA
>CAZHJO010000454.1:0-2995 GCA_964532755.1 uncultured Maribacter sp.
CAAAAACATTCCAACCCCAAGGCCAAGGCCCCAAAGCGGGTGCAAATATAAGATGATTTTTTCTTTACACAATACCTAAATCATTTTTTTTGAAACCTTTTTACAAAATATATCCTAACCTACTGTATTGCAAGAAGCAAGGCATGAAAAAAAAATTGGGACAAGGGTTAAACCAATTGTCAGAGCTCTTTTATTACCGAACCCATTGGTTCATACTACGAGAAGAAATTCCATACCAAACCAAATCGAATGACGAAATCACGATAAGGATAGTTTGGCGCCGAATAGAAATTATAGCCCGTGAACGAAGAATTGAAATGTTCCGCTTTGAGATAGATACGCGTTTGTTGAATTCTCGCGTTTATGAAAAAATCCAACATAGGGAACCCACCCAGTTCCTCATTGTTCTGGATATAAAACTCGCCGAGAACAGGATTGTATGCATCCATAGTATAGGAAGTGAAATACTTGAAGGTGACACCTGTTTGCAAATACATAGCCTTTTTGAATACATCAGAAGAAAAGTACAATGTATTCCTAGTCACCAATTGAGGTACGTTGAGGACATCCTTACTTTGCGAAACATTTTGATACATTACAGTATTATTGAGCGCAAAGCTGCCTAATTTAAATTCCTTAATGTACTTCACCTTTAAATGACTAATACCATTCCCTTCTTGCAAAGGCTTGATTGTTGCCTGTTCCTGATTTTCTACCAATGCTAGAGTTGGGTCTTCTAAGCCAAAATAGGTATAGTTATCAATATTGGTATATTTCGCGTGAATATTGCCCCATTTATTTGAGTCAAAACTAAATTGTAGGCTATTTACTTTTTGATTATCAAAACTCGATGTATTCTGCCAGTTATAATTTTCATACTCACTTTGATATAATAAGAAATTAAAGTCTGGCATTCGAGCTGACGAATGCAATGAAAAATCTATTTTATTATTTTCATTAAAGCGATAGCTGGCCGAAGCATCTAGTATGCTACTGGTCAGGTCACCCGAAAGATTATATTTTCCGCTTCCCTTGACCAAAAATCCTCCAATGGTCTTCGAATAGTTAGCACCTAGACTTATTTCCTCCCCTTTTAGTTGACTCTGGATTTCCTGACCATCTGCCGTGACCAACAAACTATTGAAATAATAGTTATAATTATAATGACTTATGTTGCCCTGCAATCTTCCTAAAGTCGCATTATAGAACTCCGCATGTATTTCATTATACATAGTTTTTAGACTCGCCTTATCATGAACCGGGGAAACGAATACTGATCCAAAATACTCATTTGATATGGATTGTTTGTATTGGTAATATTTTGTTTCATAATTGAAGGTATGCCCTAGTGCCAAAGAGGTCTTTTCCACTCTGGTGGAATCTTTCCTCGTCCGCAACAACTTATATTGATGCTCCAGGAAATAGCGCTTACCTAAAATTTTATTTTCTCCAATATCGGTTGTTGTGAACCTAGTATCTATTCTAGATCTGTCAGTAAAATCAGGGTCACCTGATTCAAACTGCTCGACCTTACTTATGAGCCCGCCATTTTCCTCTGTTTCTACATCTTGAGCTGCAATATGGGATCGCATACTATAGCGTCCATTTTTTGACACATAATTAGCAGTTGTCCTGAAGTTACCGGATTGGGACTGATCTAATTGATACTTACCCAAGGAACGAAATCCTTTAAATCCCAAAGAAAAATTAAAACGTGGTGATGTGTTGAATGTCAATAAGGCATCCAATAATTGTCCCTGTTCAAAAGTAGTCTTAAAGAAAAGATCGGACATCGGCGTCGCTACATTATAATACACCATATCCTCAACTTCAAAATAATTATAATGCTTAGCTTTTGCACCTAATAAGGGGTACAAATGATTGCGTTCAAAATCAACACCGAGCTTATTATAAGGTTGTCCGACATTGGCAAAGGGCATTAATTCAAAATCATCCTTTCTTAAATAGTTGTATTTATATTCTTTTTGAATTGTAAGTGTTGTATCTAAATGGGTTGTATCACGAGCATGGGAGATAATCTTATAGTCCTTGATGGTGATTTCCTGAGCTCCGTCAGATAGAACCTTCTTTTTCCCTTGCTTCTTGACTTTTGTAGTCTCGATCTTTTCACCGGATGGAATGGAATCTACCTGGGCATACAATAGAGGGTAACTTAGGACAAAAAGTAGTAATAGGAAATATCTCATATAACGGATGACAGCATCTTTAACGAAGCATTAGTCTGACCCCAATCAAAGGCGGGATTATATCAACTGGTTATTTTAACAATTATACAAAGCAAGATGTCAAAATAAAGTCTGAATGACAAAGTTAATTTTTTTGTTCCTAAAATAATGTGAAAGTTTTGGGAATAAAAAACCCTCGCCTTGACGAGGGTTTATACTTCTATTGTTATAAAAATCAATGAAATGGTAAGACTTCGGCAGAGGCCTTATTCGCCACCAAGATTTCCGTAACATCTATTGTCGTAGTTGCAACACCTGAGGTGGCATCATAGGATATAGCATCTAAATCGTTAACTACACTTGCAATAAATGAAGGTATTAACGCGACAGTACCCAATTCACCATCAGTGATATTCTCATTCTGCAGTACTTCGTTTTCGTCAATAATCAGTTTTAAGCCCATATCAACAAAACGTAGCCCTTCGGCGATGAAAACCTCTTGCCGGGTGCGATACAACAATTCTAGACCAGCATCATCAGCAGTCAAACCAGCGATATCCGCAGCAGTCAATGAGGTACCAGAAACCGAAGGAACATCAACATTACCTGATTGTCTATCCAATACCAATCCTGATCTACCATTGACCACTACTGTGGCCTTGTCAGGTCTAGCACCTGGGTCTACTTCAATTCTCCCTTCGACCGAATCATCTATATTTCTCACTTCACGAGTCGAGATCAAATCCAACAAGGCCGTAAGATTAGCCTGCGCTGCCCCTACCGCACCATCGGAAAGGTTCGCTTCGGCT
>CAZHJO010000455.1:0-2989 GCA_964532755.1 uncultured Maribacter sp.
TAATATCAATTAGAATGACAGGCACAGTAAAATTTTTCAATGAATCCAAAGGATATGGATTCATTACCAACGACGAGACGGGAAGCGACATCTTTGTTCATGCAACAGCGTTGAACGGTGTTGAGTTAAACGAAGGAGACAAAGTAGAATACGTGGAAGAAGAAGGAAGAAAGGGAATGGTTGCTGCACAAGTGCAAGTAGTCAGTTAAAATATTGTATTCTTGACTGTATCAAAACCCTGACGTTTCCGTCAGGGTTTTTTTGGTATAGGAATAGCCCTCTAATTCAGATTTCTTTTCTCAATAAAAAAACGTTTCAATAATTCGGAAGCTTCATTTTCCAGGATGCCTCCAATAATTTCTGTTTTAGGGTGAAGTTTTGTCCCCATAACACCACATCCCCGCTCTGGATCAGCGGTTGCGTAGACAATTTTTGATATTTGGCTCCAATACAATGCTCCCGCACACATTTGACAAGGTTCCAGGGTAACATACATCGTGCAATGCTGAAGATATTTCCCGCCAAGGAAATTTGCAGCCGCGGTTATGGCCTGCATTTCGGCATGAGCGGTTACGTCATTAAGCTGTTCTGTTAAATTATGAGCCCTAGCAATTATCCTATCTTTTATGACGATAATAGCACCTATAGGCACTTCGCCTTTTTCATAAGCAGCCTTAGCCTCTTGAAGGGCCTTCTTCATATAGTATGTATCATCGAAAGGTAAAACCATGATGTCAAAAATACAATTTTAGAGTAACAGAAAAGAATTGCAATCTCTTTTAAAAGACCTATTTTTGCTGCTTAATATGATGATTTGACCTCATTTCTTGAACATATAGATTTTCCCGACGATCTTCGTAAGCTATTACCGGAAGAATTGCCCTATCTCGCGCAGGAATTACGAGAAATCATTATTGATATTATTGCAGTCAAAGAAGGGCATTTAGGAGCTAGTTTGGGTGTTGTGGATTTGACTATTGCTTTGCATTATGTGTTCAACACGCCGAAGGACAAGCTTATTTGGGATGTAGGTCATCAAGCATACGGCCATAAAATCTTAACAGGAAGAAAGAATAGCTTTGAAACAAATCGTCAAATAAATGGTTTAAGTGGATTTCCTAATAGGACCGAAAGCGAATATGATGATTTTGGCACAGGACACAGTTCTACTTCTATTTCAGCCATCTTGGGCATGGCGCTAGCAGCACAATTGAAAGGTGACAACCAACGAAACCATATTGCAGTAATAGGAGATGCTTCGATAGCGAGTGGAATGGCTTTCGAAGGATTAAACCACGCTGGCGTAACCGATGCAAACATTCTAGTTGTTCTCAATGACAATACCATAGGCATTGATCCCAGCGTTGGTGCCTTGAAAAAATATTTGACGAATGTAAAAAAGGGTGCTGCCAAAGATGAAAATATCTTTGAGTGTTTGAATTTTGATTATTCCGGACCTATTGATGGGCATGATCTAAAAGATCTGATCACCGAACTCGAAAGACTAAAATCAGTAGCAGGACCCAAACTACTGCACATCATAACTACCAAGGGAAAGGGCTTGAAAAAAGCGGAAGAAAACCAGGTTATTTATCATGCCCCAGGTAAATTCGACAAATACACTGGAGAGCTTCAAGGCAAATTTGAAACAAAATTGCCTCCAAAATATCAAGATGTTTTTGGGCGTACTTTGGTTGATCTGGCAAAAAAAAATCCAAATATCGTTGGCATAACGCCAGCTATGCCCACAGGAAGCTCCTTAAAATTCATGATGGAAGAACTACCTGAAAGGGCATTTGATGTTGGGATTGCAGAGCAGCATGCCGTTACCCTATCGGCAGGTATGGCCACAGAAGGTTTGATTCCGTTCTGCAATATTTATTCAACTTTCCTGCAAAGGGCATATGACCAGGTCATTCATGATGTGGCCATACAAAACTTAGCTGTAGTTTTTTGCCTAGATCGCGCCGGAATCGTAGGGCAAGATGGTGCTACACATCATGGGGTTTTCGATATAGCCTATTTGAGATGTATTCCCAATTTAATTATTTTTGCGCCCATGAATGAAGTTGAACTTCGTAACATCATGTACACAGCACATTTGGGACTTAATAAGCCCATCGCTATAAGGTATCCAAGAGGTCGTGGCGTAACCCAAAATTGGGAAGTACCCTATGAAAAAATTACAATAGGGGTCTCACAGGAAGTCAAAAAAGGAAAGGAAATCGCAGTGCTTACAATAGGCCATATTGGTAATAGAATTATCGAGTTGATCAATGAATTGGATGCCCCTAAAGAAGTTGGTCATTACAATATGGGATTTGTCAAACCTTTGGACCAAAAGCAGTTACTAAGGATATTTAAAAAGTATAATCATATTGTCACAATTGAAGATGGCTGCAAAGCAGGCGGATTTGGAAGTGCAATCTTGGAATTTGCCAATGAAGCTGGTTATTCAAATCCTATTGATGTCCTTGGCATAGAAGACAATTTCATGGAACATGGCACTGTGGATGAGCTTCATAAAATAGCCGGAATTGATGCTGAATCAATCAAAACACATATTAATAATCTCATCAATGCGCATTAGAATATACAGGGAATTAGTTTTAATCTCTATCCTGTTTACTTGTTTTAACTCATTACAGGCACAGGATTCCATTCCGGAACAAAGTCCCATTGACACAACAGCTATTGATACTGTAGTAATTCGAAAGACTTTGGTCAAAATAAAATTTGTTCCAAGAGGGGTCAACCTAACCAATCCTGTAATTTCCTTTAACAAAACAAAGCCCTTACTTAAGGAATTCAGTAAATTCAGGGTGCCTTCTTTCTGGACCAAAATAAACCGTCTCGGAATTAACATGAGTGAGGTTGCTTTTGTGAACTGGAACGCTGGTGGTAATAATTCTGTTTCTGCTCTTGGAAATATGCGATTTGAACGTAATTACAAATTCAGGTATATTAAATGGGATAATTATTTGCAAAT
>CAZHJO010000456.1:0-2988 GCA_964532755.1 uncultured Maribacter sp.
GGATATGGTTGCAGATATTGTTATGTTCTGCCATGGTTTTGATTACATCCAAACTCATGTCCTGAGGGTTTGATGTTGAAAACCGTATTCGCATTTTTGGTTGCGCCTGGGCAACCATGTCCAATAAATTTGCAAAATCAACAGCCGTTGCGATCTGCATATTCGAAGCTTTTTCAAAGTCCTTTTTTAATCCACCCCCATACCAAAGGTAACTATCAACGTTTTGCCCCAGCAATGTAATTTCCTTGAAGCCTTTGTTCCAAAGATCATTCACTTCGACAAGAATAGATTGTGGGTCACGACTTCGCTCTCGACCTCTTGTAAATGGCACCACACAAAAAGTACACATGTTATCACAACCTCTTGTTATAGATACTAAGGCGCTGACCCCATTGGTATTTAAACGAACCGGGGAAATGTCACCATAAGTTTCTTCTTTTGAAAGCACTACATTAACAGCATCCCGGCCTTCATCAATTTCCTGAATAAGGTTGGGTAGGTCTTTATAGGCATCTGGCCCAACGACCATATCCACTATCTTTTCCTCTTCAAGCAATTTGCTCTTGAGGCGTTCGGCCATGCAACCAAGAACCCCCACTTTCATATGGGGTCTTTTCTTTTTTATGGCGTTATATTTCTCAAGTCGTTTTCGTACGGTGGTCTCGGCTTTCTCCCGAATTGAGCAGGTATTCACTAAAACCAGATCAGCATCTTCCAATTCTTGTGTTGTATTGAATCCTTCTTGGGCCAGGATGGAGGCTACGATTTCACTATCGGAAAAATTCATAGCACAACCATAACTCTCAATATATAAGTTGCGGTTATTCCTATGGTTCTTTGCCAAGGAAAGGGTCTCGCCCTGAATCGATTCATCAATGATTTTCTCCATATTGTATTCCTTTCTTGGGAATAGGGTTGGCAAAGATAGTGCTTAATACAGTTTAATGACAATATGACAGTATAAATTAGTACTATTTTAGGGTTTATAGCGTTGTTTTAAGCACTATTGTGGTATTGAATCTTATGAATTTCACGGAGATAACGGCTGGAATTAATAGGGTGATTCATTAGATTTTGTATCAATTTTCAGTAAAACCGTTGAAATGTTCGGATAAGATAGGGTGAAAGGTTCTGTAATGGTATTGCTCCGATTTATAACCAATATCCCCTTTTATATTTATATGCCAATATCGACAAGAATACAAGTATATTATATATAAAGACAGCATAGATCTTTCTCCTTAAGCGTCCTTTTTTAGGTAGTTTTTTGTTTTTAACGCAACGACATGGAGGTGATTGCATCTTTATACCATACAACCCCATTAAAAAAAGATTATGAAAAAGAATTTATTATTGCTCTTGTTTGTTGCATCCTTAGGTATTGTGTCCTGTGAAAAGACAGATGATAGTAAGTACGCCGATTATTTGGTAGCAAGACCTTTGACCATTAGTAAGGCCGAGTTTAAGAATAGTGTTGATGTTATTTCACCCTTGCCTATTAAGGAGTCTGGTAAGATTTATGCCTATCAGGATTACATCTTTGTAAATGATAAGTATAGAGGGGTTCACGTTATTGATAATAGTGATCCAAATGCCCCAAGGAAAATCTCATTTATTAAAATTGCCGGTAATGTAGATATCTCGATAAAGGATGATTATCTATATGCGGATAGCATAATGGATTTGGTAGTACTTGATATTTCAAATGTTAACGATATTAAAATTGTAAACCGTTTGGACAACGTCCTACGCGACAATATAGTTTGGCCTGCCAATGCAGATTTCTATGAATATGATAGCGTAGATTATGAAAATGAAATATTGCTGGGATGGGAAACTGTAACCGAGCGAAGACTAATATCGGAATATGAGGAACGGTTCACAAGGAATGGCGAGATCTTTGCCCTTGCTGAGGCCGCTAATGATGCCTCTGTAGGACAGGGCGGTTCTCTGGCACGTTTTAAGATTGTTGGAGACTTTCTATATGCTGTTGATAGTCACAACATAAATATCTTCAATATTCAGGATTTGGAAAACCCGACAGACTTGGATGATGTTTACGCGGGTTTTGATATAGAAACCATTTTCAATAGAGGACAACATTTATTCTTGGGAAGCATGCGTGGTATGTATATCTATGATATTTCCTCTCCGGCCACTCCGACATTCATTTCAGAATTTCAACACGGTACGGCCTGTGATCCAGTTGTTGTAGATGGTGATTATGCCTATGTAACCCTGCGAGGAGGTAATATGTGCGGGGCTACCGAGAGTGGGTTGTTCATTGTGGATATTTCAGATATATCAAATCCTGAATTGACGGTTAGCTACGCTATGGATGGGCCGTATGGTCTTGGCATAAAGGACGAAAAGTTATTTGTGTGTGATGGGGATTCCGGTTTAAAGGTTTATGATAAGTCAGATGTTGAGGAATTGGTTGCTCTAAATCATTTTGAAGATATAAATACATTTGATGTTATACCTCTTGAAAATTCATTGCTCATGGTTGGGGAAGATGTACTCTATCAGTACGAGTATTTAGATAATAATATCAGGTTGATGAGTACTTTGCAATTGAACTAAAACCGATTGTTCGTTTATTTAAAATGCCCTGTTTTTGCGGGGCATTTTTTTATACCTATATATAAGGGATAATACGTAATTAAAAAATTCGACTACTTTTGTGACTTGAAAAACCAATCAATGGCAAAGAATTTAGTTATTGTAGAATCGCCGGCAAAGGCAAAGACCATAGAAAAATTTCTAGGTAAGGATTTTAAGGTCGAATCCAGTTTTGGACATATTGCCGATCTACCTTCAAAAGAATTGGGCGTAGATGTCGACAATGATTTTAAACCAAAATATATTGTTGACAAAGACAAGAAAGCCCTTGTTAAAAAACTCAAGGATTTAGCCAAAAAAGCCGATACGATATGGTTGGCGAGTGATGAGGACCGCGAAGGAGAAGCTATTTCATGGCACCTTTTA
>CAZHJO010000457.1:0-2978 GCA_964532755.1 uncultured Maribacter sp.
AACTTTATCTATCATGCCAAGAATATTTGGCGTGGCATCATGCTCTACAATCTGACCAATCTTACGCAGTCCCAAAGCTTCCAAAGTTCTTTTTTGATTCTGTGGACGCTTAATACCGCTCTTTAATTGTTTTACTTTAATCTTTGCCATTCTTTCTTAGTATTCAGTAAAAGTATTGAGTGGTGAGAAATACTTAAAAATCAAAATAATCTATGCTATTCACTCAGTACTTAGTACTATCTTTTTATCCTTTAAAAACTTTTTCCAAAGAAACCCCTCTTTGTTGGGCAACAGTCCTTGCATCTCTTAACTGTAAAAGCGCATCAAAAGTAGCTTTAACCACATTATGTGGGTTTGAGGAACCTTGGGATTTGGACAATACGTCATGTACCCCAACAGCTTCCAATACCGCTCTTACTGCACCACCAGCAATTACTCCCGTACCATGGGATGCCGGCTGAATGTAAACACGGGCTCCACCATACTTGCCTTTTTGCTCATGCGGTAGGGTATGCTTGTCCAATGGAATCCTTATCAGGTTCTTTTTGGCATCTTCGATAGCTTTGGCAATGGCAGTTGCAACCTCCTTGGATTTACCCAAACCATGTCCTACAACACCTGCTTCATCCCCAACCACAACAATAGCCGAGAATCCAAACGCTCTACCACCCTTGGTTACTTTGGTTACCCTTTGTACACCTACCAATCTATCTTTTAGCTCTAAACCTCCTGGTTTAACAGTCTCTACGTTTTTGTATTTCTGGTACATAGTATTTATTAAAATTTTAATCCTGCTTCCCGTGCTCCTTCTGCGAGCGATTTTACCCTTCCATGGTATAAGTTTCCACCTCTATCAAAGGCTACTTTATCTATACCTGCTTTTTTACATTTTTCGGCAATGGTTTTACCTACTAAAGTGGCAATTTCTGACTTGCTTCCTTTAGTTGAAGCTAAATCCTTATCTCTAGAAGAAGCCGCAAGTAAAGTAGTTCCTTTGCTATCATCGATTATTTGGGCGTAGATTCCAGTATTACTTCTAAATACTGACAACCTTGGCCTATCGGCAGTTCCAAAGGAAACCTTTCTGATTCTCCTTCTGATTCTTAATTTTCTTTGAGTCTTTGATAATCCCATGACACTAATTATTAAGCTGATTTACCTGCTTTTCTTCTTAATTGCTCGCCTACGAACTTGATACCTTTTCCTTTATAAGGCTCTGGTTTACGGAAAGAACGAATCTTTGCTGCAACCTGCCCAACCAATTGTTTGTCAAAAGAAGTAAGCTTTATAATCGGATTCTTTCCTTTTTCCGAGATAGTTTCGATTTTAACCTCTGGTGCAATGTTCATCACGATATTGTGTGAAAACCCAAGTGCAAGGTCCAATTTTTGACCTTGGTTGCTTGCCCTATAACCTACACCTACCAATTCCAATTCCTTGGTCCAACCTTTTGACACACCGTCAACCATGTTCAAAACAAGAGATCTATATAGGCCGTGCTTTGCCTTATGTTCTTTTGAATCCGAAGGTCTTGTGACCTTGACTTCAGCATCTTCAACTGCGATTGAAACTCCGGAAAATTCCTGAACCAGTTCTCCCAATTTGCCTTTAACGCTGATCACATTGTCTTTGACCTCAACAGTTACGCCTTCTGGGATTGCAATTGGATTATTACCTATTCTTGACATTTTTTTACCCTTTATATTGTATTAATATACATAGCACAAAACCTCACCACCTACATTCTCGTTTTTGGCTTGCTTACTTGTCATAACTCCGTGTGAAGTAGAAACAATTGCAATACCCAAACCGTTAAGTACCCTTGGCATGTCACCTGAGTTGGCATACTTACGTAAACCAGGCTTGCTAATACGTTGTATTTTTTTTATCACAGGCTCTTTGGTTACCCTATCATATTTTAAGGCAATCTTTATTGAACCTTGTACTTCATCTTCCTCGAACTTGTAACTTAAGATATATCCTTGATCGAATAATATTTTAGTTATCTCCTTCTTAACATTGGATGCTGGAATTTCAACCACTCTATGACCGGCCGAATTGGCATTTCTAACTCTTGTTAAGTAATCTGCTATAGTATCTGTTACCATCTTTTATAATTTTAGCTATTACCAGCTCGCTTTTTTAACTCCAGGGATCAAACCTTGGTTTGCCATCTCCCTGAAAGTGACCCTTGAGATTCCGAATGTTCTCATATACCCTTTAGGTCTCCCTGTTAATTTGCAGCGATTGTGCATACGTATAGGAGAAGCATTTCTTGGCAGTTTCTGAAGTGCATCGTAGTCACCAGCGGCTTTCAAAGCTTTGCGCTTCTCGGCATATTTAGCAACTGTCTTTGCCCTTTTTATTTCACGGGCCTTCATTGATTCTTTAGCCATACTAGTTCTTTTTAAAAGGTAATCCTAATTCTGTTAATAATGATTTTGCTTCCTTATCGGTAGGTGCAGATGTAACGAAAGTTATATCCATACCATTTATTCTATTGATTTTATCAATATTGATTTCCGGGAAAATGATCTGTTCGGCAACGCCTAAGCTGTAATTGCCCCTTCCATCAAAACCAGTGGCACGAATCCCTTGAAAATCCCTTACCCTCGGCAAAGCGGAAGTTACCAATCTATCCAAGAATTCGAACATTCTTTCACCACGTAAAGTGACTTTCGCCCCAATTGGCATTCCTTTACGCAATTTAAAAGTTGCGACATCTTTTTTGGATATCGTAGCAATTGCCTTTTGCCCAGTAATCATGGTCAACTCGTCCACGGCATGATCGATCAATTTTTTATCGGCAACAGCAGCACCTACACCTCTACTCACAACAATTTTCTCTAACCTGGGCACTTGCATTACATTCTTGTAACCAAACTCCTCTTTAAGCGCACTTACTATGCGCTCATTATATTCCTTTTTTAATCTTGCAACGTAAGCCATAACTAAATTACTTCATTGGATTTTTTAGA
>CAZHJO010000458.1:0-2972 GCA_964532755.1 uncultured Maribacter sp.
CAAAGGTTGTCGCATCACTTCAAGCACGCCTCTTTTAAATTCCGGAAGTTCGTCCAAAAACAAAACCCCATTATGGGAAAGTGAGATCTCCCCAGGTTGGGGATACGCTCCGCCACCGACAAGTGCCACATCCGATATCGTATGATGTGGACTTCTAAAGGGCCGTTGACTCATAAGACCCATATTCTTGATCTTACCTACAACGCTATGGATTTTAGTTGTTTCCAAAGCTTCTTGAAGGGTCATTGGGGGCAAAATCGAGGGTAGTCGCTTGGCAAGCATGGTTTTCCCAGCTCCTGGAGGGCCTATTAATATAATATTATGTCCACCTGCAGCTGCAATTTCCATGCATCGCTTTATACTTTCTTGCCCTTTTACATCGGAAAAATCAAACTCTGGGAAATCGAGGTTTTTAAAGAATTCAGCTCTGGTATCCACAATAGTTTGTTCTAAGGGTTGGCCTGTGTCGAAGAAATCAATCACCTCTTTGATATTCTTAACGCCATACACTTTTAAATCGGAAACTATAGCGGCTTCCCTCGCATTATCTTTGGGCAATATAAAACCTGTAAACCCTTCTTCCCTAGCCTTTATAGCAATTGGCAAAGCGCCATTAATGGGTTGCAAACTGCCATCCAAGGAAAGTTCGCCCATGATAATATACTTCTCTAAATTTTCGGATTTTATTTGACGTGATGCGGTCAATATTCCCAAAGCTAAGGTGAGATCGTAAGCAGAACCTTCTTTGCGAAGATCGGCGGGTGCCATATTAATAGTGATTTTTTTGCCTGGTATTCTGTATCCATTGTTCAATAAGGCCGCGGCAATGCGATAATTACTTTCCTTAATAGCGTTATCCGGGAGACCCACTAAATGATATCCTACGCCTTTGTCAACATTTACTTCTACCGTTATCGTAGTTGCCTCTACCCCAAAAACAGCACTTCCAAAAACTTTTGTAAGCATATAATCCTGGTTTCTACGGTACAAAATAGGTATTTTCAATGCACAAATTCTGCAGTGAAGGTATATGCTTATTTAAATTGTACTATTGAAATAGTTTGTACTATCTTAGTTTAAATAGGGATGTCATCAATAACTATATCCCTTTGTTAGCTACAATGAAAAATAAACAACCTGTTATGTATATTTAAGTATATACAAGGTTGACTAATTTTTTTATTTACACTGATATATCGGATAACAAATCAAGAACTATGAAGAAGATAAAATCAAGAAGAGATTTCATTAAAAATGGGATAAAAGCAGGCGTAGCCTTCCCTTTATTATTTACAAGTTTGAACAGCTGTTACTCGGGCAATAAAAAGAAAAAAAATAACCCGATATCAAAATCCAGGAACGGAGCATTGAAAATTCTAATTTTAGGAGGAACAAGTTTTTTAGGCCCACATCAAATAGCATATGCGATGAAAAGAGGCCATTCCATCTCAATATTTACGAGAGGAAAGACCGAGCCTACTATTCATAAAGACCTATTTGATAATGTAGAACAGCTAATTGGTGATAGAAAAGATGATTTAACAGCTTTGCAAAATCGCCAATGGGATGCAGTAATCGATAATTCTGGGCATGATGCCGAATGGACTAAAAAATCGGCCGAATTATTAAAGGAAAAGTGTCATCTATATCTTTACACTTCATCAACAGGAGTGTATTATCCTTATTTGAATAGTGATTATAAGGAGAATGCAAAAGTATTGCTAAAAGAACCAGATGGGATAACAGATGAAGAAGAAAAGATTGAATATTGGTACGGAGTGATGAAAGCCAATTCTGAACTGGAAACTATAAAGCAATTTGGAAAAGATAGATCAATTGTGGTACGACCAACCTATATGATAGGGCCAGCAGATAAATCGAACAGATTCATACATTGGCCAATAAGATTGAACAGAGGTGGAGAAGTCTTAGTTCCAGGAAAAATAAATGATATGGTTCAATATATTGATGTAAGAGATGTAGCGGAATGGATGATTCGCTTAATTGAAGACAAAAAGGTAGGAACATTCAATGCAGTTGGACCAAAAGAGAAGCAGAACATGTATTCCTTTGTAGAAGAAGCCCAAAAGGCCTTTACAGCACAGACCTCCTTCGTAAAAATTGAAGATTATGATTTTTTAAAGGAGAAAAACATATCCCATATCGTGCCCTGGATTATGCCGACAGAAAAGAATAAGGGATCAGCTAAAATAAATAATGGGAAAGGCATAGCAAATGGTCTTTCATTTACCCCATTGATAAAGACGGTAAAAGACACCTATGAATGGTGGATTTCCAATGCTGTGTCTCAAGAACAAAGAGATAAAGTTGAATTAGATTCAGAATCTGTTTTGGTAAGGGAAAAATCTATTCTTGAAGAATGGAATACACGGTAGCCAACAATGTATGTGGCCATGTAGGCCAAACAGGCGCCACTTCACATGCACACTTGTTGTGATTCATTATGACCAACCGCTAAGCAGTGGTAAAATTCCTTAGAAAATTGATAATCCAGGTTATTTGTTAATTGTCAAATAACTCTATACAGAGAAAGTGGCCAAATCAATGAATTTAACAATTTAACTCCTATTCACAAAATAAGGTAGTTCGGAAAACTATAAAGGTCTTCTAATCTTGTGGTTTAAAAATGAGTAATGACTTTGACGTATCCTTGATTTCCTTTTCATTCAATAACATCTTTCTAAATTCACCATTTACATACATTTCGGCCTGATCATCGTAATGCTCACTGAACGGATTACCGGACTGCCCTGTGGGAAGAATACTCATACTGTTCTCGATATCGGAAAAATCGATAACTCGCCGGGTAGACGGTCCTGCTGATACCTTGTACATCCCACTTTCGTCATACGGAAAAGCCAAATTATTGATGACCTCCCTCGTACCGTGAATGGGGTATGGACCAACATTGAAGAAAGAACGCAAAGCGGCTACTTGCCCAATAGGATGGG
>CAZHJO010000459.1:0-2969 GCA_964532755.1 uncultured Maribacter sp.
TGATTTTGGCCTAAAGTGGTAAACCCGATAAGTAGAAAAAGCAATAGAACAGTATGTTTCATTTAACAATAATTATACTATTGAAGATACGCATAGAAATGGGAATTATTGTATTTTTGGGCAAATTTTGTGGTTAAGATAGAGAACCTTTTATGGATAAGTATTCCTTTTTAAACACTGCGCACACCTCTTTCTTCGCAGCGTTATACGATACGTATTTAAAGAATCCCGATAGTGTAGAACCCAGTTGGAGAGCTTTCTTTCAAGGTTTTGATTTTGGGGTTGAAAGTTCATTGGATGAACTTGATTTGCCTTCACAAAATGGAAGCCCTTTAGCAGGACCTGATGCAAATGGCGAAGTGCCTGAAAAACTTCATAAGGAGTTTCAGGTAATCCGCTTGATCAATGGTTATCGTAGTCGAGGCCACCTCTTTACCAAGACAAATCCGGTCCGTGAGCGAAGAAAGTATGAGCCTACTTTGGATATTGAGAATTTTGGGCTGTCTTCTAATGATCTGGACACGGTTTTCACTGCCGGGGAGATTATTGGTATTGGTCCAAAACCGTTGCACGGAATAATAGAGCACCTTCAAAGAATCTATTGCGATGCTATCGGAGTAGAGTACATGTATATTCGAAAACCGGAATTGGTTGATTGGATTCAAAATTGGGTGAATGTAAATGATAACCACCCGGATTTTGACAAGGAGCGCAAGAAGCATATTCTGAAAAAATTAAATCAAGCTGTTGCCTTCGAAGGGTTTCTTCATACCAAATATGTAGGCCAGAAAAGATTTTCGCTTGAAGGTAACGAGTCCTTGATTCCGGCATTAGACGCTATTGTTGAAAGGGCTGCAGAAATGGGTGTTGAGCAGTTTGTGATGGGTATGGCCCATAGGGGGCGCTTGAATGTATTGACCAATATTTTTGGCAAATCGGCGAAAGATATTTTTAGCGAATTCGATGGTAAGGATTATGAGCAGGAGATTTTTGATGGGGATGTCAAATACCACTTAGGATGGACATCGGATAGAAAATCCAGCAAAGGGAACAAGATCAAAATGAACATCGCGCCAAATCCATCTCACTTGGAAACTGTCGGTGCTGTTGTTGAAGGAATTACCAGAGCAAAACAAGACGCCCATTTTAATAGCGATTTTTCAAAGGTCTTACCTATTGTTGTGCATGGTGATGCGGCCATTGCAGGGCAAGGTATTGCCTATGAATTGGTGCAAATGGCTAAACTTGATGGCTATAGGACCAACGGGACCATTCATATGGTTGTCAATAACCAGATAGGTTTTACAACGAATTATTTAGACGCTAGAACTTCTACTTATTGCACGGATGTTGGTAAGGTGACATTGAGCCCGGTTATGCACGTTAATGCCGATGATGCCGAAGCTGTTTGTCATGCAGCATTATTCGCACTTGAATATAGAATGCGCTTTAATTCTGACGTATTCATAGACTTATTAGGTTATAGAAAATATGGACATAATGAAGGTGATGAACCTAGATTTACCCAACCTAAATTATACAAGGTAATTGCGAAGCATAAGAACCCAAGGGATATTTATACCGCAAAGTTATTGGCTGAAGGGGTTATCGAAGAAGGATTTGTTAAAGAACTCGAACTTGAATACAAAGCCACGCTGGAAGAGGAATTGGAAGATTCAAGAAAGGAGGATAAGACCATTATTACTCCTTTTATGGCCGATGAATGGAAGGGGTTTAAAGCGGTACGTGAATGGGCGATGTTGGATCCGGTAGAGACCGGTTATGATAAGGACAAGTTAACCCAAATTGCCAAGGTAATTACAGAACTTCCTGAAGACAAAAAGTTTTTAAGGAAAGTTGTGAGGCTTATTAATGACCGCAGGAAGATGTTCTTTGAAACCGATAAACTGGATTGGGCCATGGGTGAATTGTTGGCCTATGGCACGCTTTTGGAAGAAGGCTTTGGTGTTCGTATGACTGGTCAGGATGTTGAAAGAGGGACTTTCTCGCATAGACATGCTGTTATGAAAGTTGAGGAGAGTGAAGAAGAGGTAATGTTATTGAACCATATATCCGATAAACAGGGACGATTTCAGATTTACAATTCCCTACTATCAGAATATGCCGTGGTCGGTTTCGATTATGGGTATGCGATGGCAAGCCCGAATACCTTGACTATCTGGGAGGCTCAATTTGGGGATTTTAGTAATGGGGCCCAAATCATGATAGACCAGTACATCTCTGCAGCTGAGGATAAATGGAAATTGCAAAACGGCTTAGTGATGTTATTACCACATGGTTATGAAGGGCAAGGTGCCGAGCATTCATCGGCCAGAATGGAAAGATACCTGCAATTATGTGCTCGAGACAATATGTATATCGCGGATGTGACCACGCCAGCCCAAATGTTTCATATCTTGAGACGACAAATGAAGGTGAATTTTAGAAAACCATTGATTATTTTCACTCCAAAAAGTCTTCTTCGTCACCCAAAAGCGGTTTCCACAGTTGAGGAGTTTTCATCTGGAAGATTCATAGAGGTATTGGATGATGTTTCTGCCAATCCGGATAAAATTAAGACCTTAGTATTCACTACGGGTAAGTTTTATTATGATTTATTGGATGAGAAGGAGAAATCGAATAGGGATGATGTGGCTTTGGTTCGGGTCGAGCAATTATTTCCATTACCTATCCACCAAATAGATGCAGTGGTAAAGAAATACAGTAAGGCTGAGGATTTGGTTTGGGCCCAGGAAGAACCAAGAAACATGGGTGCTTGGAGCCATATAATGATGCATTACAGTGAGGCCAAGAGATTTCGTGTGGCTTCGAGAAGATATTATGCCTCACCAGCGGCGGGTAGTGCAGTGCGTTCAAAGAACAGGCATCAACAAGTTATAGATTATGTCTTCGACAAAAGAAAGGACAACATGACTAGAAAAAAAGAATATCAACAAATTATCAAACGT
>CAZHJO010000460.1:0-2960 GCA_964532755.1 uncultured Maribacter sp.
GACGATAACCATTGAGGCTTTCTATAACCAATGCTGGTTCATCACTTTCCAATAATGTGTTATAAAAACCTGCAGCTTGGGTCATATTTCTCGGCGCAAGAATGTACATGCCACGCAAGAGGTGGATTAATCCGCCCATTTGGGAACCCGAATGCCATATACCTTCAAGTCTATGCCCACGTGTCCTTACAATTAATGGAGCTTTCTGTTTTCCGAACGTTCTATAAAGCATCGTTGCCAAGTCATCTGTCAGCGGAGCCATGGCATAGAAAATATAATCCAAATATTGGATTTCGGCAATAGGCCGTAATCCTCTAAGTGCCAATCCTATACCTTGACCTATTATGGTTGCCTCGCGAATTCCCGTATCGGCAACACGTATATCACCGTATTTTTTCTGTAGGCCTTCCAAACCTTGGTTTACATCACCGATATTGCCGCTATCCTCTCCAAAAACCATTGCTTCCGGGTATTTATCAAAAAGTTTATCGAAATTGTCCCTAAGAATGATTCGGCCATCAACTTGTTCTGATTGTGAATCATAGGTTGGTTTGACTTCCTGAATATTCGAAGCTCTATTTGCTTTTTCGCTATATAAATTATCGCTGAACCTGGGTTGCATATCCGCTAGGAATTTATTTACCCAATTCTTCAGTTCACTTTTTTCATTGGTATCCTCCCCTAAAACATAGCGCAATGCCTTACGTGAGATAATTGCCAAATCTTTCTTTAAAGGCTCTTCAATGGCAATCAAGTCGTTCTTTAATTTAGCTATGAAGCTTCTATTTGGACTTTTATTGGCAGTATTATCCAATAGTCCGACCAAGGTTTTCTTTAGCGCCCTATGTTCTGCTAAGAACTCGGCCCAAGCTTCCTGTTTGGCAGTTCTTACTCTTTGACGGATTTCGCGATCGAGTTGGGTTATCTCTTCGTCCGTTGAAATGCCAGATTCCAATATCCATTCCCTAAACCTCGTATTACAATCATTATCCTTCTCCCATTGTAAGCGTTCCTTACTTTTGTATCGCTCATGGGAGCCCGAGGATGAGTGACCTTGAGGTTGGGTAAGCTCGGTAACATGTATCAGGACCGGGGCATGCTGTTCCCGGGCAATATCAGCGGCATTTTCATACGTATGCATTAATGCCGTATAATCCCAACCTTTCACTTTTAGGATTTCATAACCCTTATGCTTTTCATCTCTCTGTAAACCACTCAGCATTTTCGAAATATCTTCTTTCGTGGTATGGTATTTTGCTGGTACAGAAATGCCATATTCATCATCCCATACACTTACGATCATAGGAACCTGAAGAACCCCACCAGCATTCATTGTCTCTAAAAAGAGTCCTTCACTAGTGCTGGCATTACCAATTGTACCCCAAGCAACTTCGTTACCTTCATCTGAGAATTTAGAAGCGTCCAGGTTCGTTAAATTTCGATAGACTTTTGATGCTTGGGCCAGTCCCAATAATCTTGGCATTTGACCTGCAGTACATGATATATCGGCACTACTGTTCTTTTGTTGTGTCAAATCTCGCCAGGTACCATCTTCATTAAGACTATAAGTTACGAAATGCCCGCCCATTTGCCGACCGGCACTCATTGGCTCTTTCTCCAAATCAGTGGTTGCATATAAACCATGGAAAAACTCTTTGGCATTCAACAAACCCAGGGCCATCATGAATGTCTGGTCCCTATAGTACCCACTCCTAAAGTCCCCGTTCTTAAATGACCTTGCCATGGCCAATTGCGGCAATTCCTTGCCATCGCCGAATATTCCAAACTTTGCCTTTCCAGTTAGAACCTCTATTCTCCCCATGAGGCTGCATATTCTACTTACAACCGCAATCTCATAATCGTACAGGATTTGAGCTTTAAAGTCATCAAAAGAAATGTCATTACTGGTTTTCGGAGAAATATCCATTTAGAGCTGTTTGGTTTTTACAAAAATACCACACACTTAGGGATTTTGCAATGTAGAAATCAGTTAAAAAATTTAATTATTGTTAAATAATATACTAATTAAATATCTAAATATCAACAAATAACAACATAGAGCCCAATTATTTGAGAATATGGCAATGTATCAGAACCATTTTCTTGTAAACAAACCTGTCAAGGTCCTTGGACTTATGGTTACGATAAACCTTATTTTTTCTTCGTAATTGGGTTGGGAAATTTCCCAACCATTATTGGAATACAACGGGAAATACAATTCAAAATAATCGGTGACTAGGTTAAGTCGAACCCCAGAATCATAAACAAGACGCTGCTTTTCATTCTTTCTTTTCAAGAATCCAAAATCACTATAGAACTCAATCCACCTCCAAATATTAAGACTTGTATTGACAGTTGCCATCCAATTGTTGGAAAATGGATTTTCCAGCTTTGATTTAAAACCACCTTCGGCAATAATTATCTGCTGACTGTAAATACCGGTTTCCTCTGACCTACCCAAATAGTTATAATCAAATAAATAATCATTGGGTCGATCAAGTGCAAAGTCAAAGAAGGTAATATTTGGATCAATCTTATTGCTTAAAAACTTGCCCGCGAAAAACCTAAAATTGAACTGCCTGTTATTCTCAAATAACTTTCGATACTCCATTTCAAAAGTCAGTTTGCTGAAATCCCCGCTGTATTGGGCATCGGCGAACCATGAAAAATAATCAATTATTCCGTTGTTTATATGGGTAAAGCGAGCGTTTAAAACACTGTAATCCGGATCAGTTTCGATATCCTGTAAGTTCTGATCTTGGTCCCTAATCACGTTAACGTATCGTAAACTAACAAAATCACGTTTGTTGGAGCGTAGGTTTTCAGGCCTCCAACCAAAACCTATTGAAGGTGTAATAGTAGAATATCTTGAATTTTCTTGATAGTGAAATGTAGAGCCGCGTAAGCCATAATTTGCAACATACAACCCACTTTTGCTCAAGTATTTTCGATAATTGAGT
>CAZHJO010000461.1:0-2954 GCA_964532755.1 uncultured Maribacter sp.
CTCAAATATAAAGACGGCGATGCGTTGAAAGAAAAAACCTATCCAGCGTACCATACCCACCACGGGCCCATTACACACTTGGTCGATGGCCAGTGGACAGCTTCTGCTATGATGTGGGAACCAGTAAAGGCCCTTGAGCAATCTTACATTCGTACTAAACAGAATGGTTACAATGGTTTTAGAGCGATGATGGATATTCGCACTAACTCTTCAAACAATACAGTATATGCCGATACTGAGGGGAATATCGCATATTTCCATGGAAATTTTGTTCCTAAACGCAATGTCCAGTTCGATTATTCTAAACCCGTAGATGGCAGTAATCCCAAAACCGATTGGCAAGGATTACACACTGTAGATGAAAATATACTATTATTGAATCCCGAAAACGGTTGGTTGCAAAATTGTAATTCTACACCATATACGGCTGCTTTGGAATTTAGTCCTAAAAAAGAAAATTACCCGAACTACATGTCACTTGATAGGGAGAATTTTCGAGGAATACATGCTATTGACTTATTAAAAGATAGCAATGGATATACTTTGGATAAATTAATTGAATTGGCGCATGACCCCTATTTACCAGCTTTTGAAAAATTGATTCCGGGGCTAGTAAAAGCGTATGATTCGCAAGATGATAAAAATCCTAAATTACACGAGGCTATAAATGTATTAAGGCATTGGGATTATCGAACGTCAAAAGAATCGGTGGCCATGACTTTGGCCCATTTTTATGGAACCGGATATTATGCCGAGGGAGAGTTTGAAAAAGGGATGACACCTATGGAAAGGGTCACTTTTTGGGGTGGTAAATCACCAAATGGGGAAAAGCTTCGAATTTTTGAAGGCATAATCAACCAACTTACTGCAGATTTTGGTACATGGGAAATGTCTTGGGGAAAAGTACATCGTTACCAGCGCTTAAATGGGGATGTTCACCAACCATTTGATGATAACAAACCAAGTGTTCCTATTGGGTTTGCCTCCGGGCGATGGGGTGCACTGGCCGCTTACGGTGCACGATATACCAACAATACCAAAAAGATTTATGGTACCCGTGGTAATAGCTTTGTGGCCGTCGTTGAATTTGGTGAGAAAGTAAGAGCAAAAAGTATTTTGGCAGGTGGACAAAGTGGTGACCCCACTTCACCGCATTTTAATGATCAGGCCCGGCGATATGCGGACATACAATTTAAAGAAGTACCTTTTTACAAAGAGGATGTATTACAAAGAGCAGAAGAAACCTATAAACCTGGTCAGCGATAAATTTATTCCTTTGTAATAATCAATGTGGCCTTGGAACCTGCAGATAACAACCACTTGTTGGAGTATATCAATTGACCGGTTTCGTCATATACGTCAACTTGAGCGGTATTGGGACTTGCTGAACCCTCGTTGAGGGCTTCAAAATCCAGCCGGTTAAAACCTTTTTCCAAATCTACATTTACGCCTTTGAAACTTCCGGTGAGCAATACATTATAGTCAATCACATGGCCATTGGCCGATATTTTTACGCGATCGCCATCCACATATTCATGGTCCCTACAAACAATTCCCACAAACTTTCCATTGCTTTTGATATCACCTAGATATTGGTCGCCAAATTTTTCTTTCGAGCCCCCCTGTTTTTCCGATCTGCCTACTTTAGGGTCCAGTTTTAAGTCATGACCGGCTTGAAGCATTTTGTTGTCAGATAACATTTGAACGGGCATTCTTGTAAGCGAGTCCCTTAAATTTACATCTGGTTTTTTATCAATAATCGAAGGAATATTCAGCGCTGTTCCTTTTGTGGAATTATTATTCTCCTCAGGATTAGTGACCACTCCGATTTCCAAGGGTGTACTATTGGGAATGTCGGTCTGTGCATACCCTAAAGAGGAAAGCAGTATTAAAAATGAAAATGCTAAAATTTCTTTTGCGAACATTCCTGAAAAATGATATATCGCGATAAAGATAGCAATTACCCTGCCATAGGGCCTTAAAGCGCTGTTAATTTCGCTGAAGCGTTTAATATACAACGTAATTCATGCCTAAAAAGTCATGCTTGCCAAGAGGAGATCAAATTGAATTAGCCTTAGTTCGCAGTCTGCAATTGTTGAAGAAAGGCTGCATAATTTGTATTGTTCGGATGCATTTGTACGAGTTGGGATCCTATCTCCCTAGCCTTTTCGATTTCACCATATTTTGAAAAGAAATATGCCAAGGTATATAGTAATTCTTCATTTGATGGGGCTATTTTAAGTCCTTTTAAAAGAGTTTCTTTGGCTTTTACTCTTTCATTGGTACTATCATAGAGCAAACCAAGATTATAATAAACCCTTAAATTTTCTGGCATGTAAACAGTGGCTTTTTCTAGTTGTTGAATAGCTTCATTGTTTCTTCCTGATTCTGCCAATAACAAACCCAACGAATAATAGGTAGGGCCATATGCAGGTTCTTGCTCAATTATGGTCTTAAATGTGTTCTCAGCCTCAATTAATTGCCCATTTCGATAATATAAGTTGGCTAAGCTGGTTCTTACAATATTATTAAGGTCATCTATTTTCAGAGCGTCCTCATAATTTTTGATCGCTAACGATAACTTTCCTTTTTTCAAATTAAAATTAGCTTCTTTTGCTTTTCCTCCCGCAAATTCGGAAGTGGCATGTAAATAGGTAAAGAATTCCTTTTTCACCTTTGCATATACCTCTTTATAATCCTCTGGAATTTGATGCTCTTTTAGCGCACCTAAAGCAAAAAAGGCTTTTACCCTAACTGATCTTTTTTCATCCTTTAAAAGGGGTAGTAAATAAGTGGCATAGTTGGTATTATCTATTTCTCCAAATACGTCCAAAGTTGCTGCTCTAACCATTGGGGACGAATCATCCAAGAAAGTCATTAGATCGGCAATATCTTTGGGGTTCATATAGTACTGAAATCCTCGGATTGCCGATGCCCGTGCGATTTCAGGCTGT
>CAZHJO010000462.1:0-2940 GCA_964532755.1 uncultured Maribacter sp.
TTACAGCAACTGTACTGGCCATTGGGGCATTCCCAGCTCGTTCGCCCATACCGTTCACCGTAAGATGTATTCCATGACACCCGGCCTTAACGGCTTCAATAACATTTGCGACCCCTAGGTCGTAATCGTTATGACCATGGAAATCAAAATGTGAATCGGGATAGCGCTGTATTATTTCGGAGAGGAAATCAAATGTTTCCGTATATGTTAATATTCCCAAGGTATCAGGCAACAAAATACGTTCAACGGGTTGTTTTGTGAGGAAATCCAAATACTGGAACACATATTCCTTCGAATTCCGCATCCCGTTACTCCAGTCCTCCAGATATACATTGCTTTTGATGCCTTGTTTTTTAGCTAACTCCAAGGCTTGGGCAATATCCTCAAAATGCTGTTCTGGCGTTTTTTTAAGTTGATGGGTCAAATGGTTCAAAGAGCCTTTGGTCAGTAGGTTTTGAACTTTGGCGCCAGCTTTTTTCATCCACTTTAATGAAACACCACCATCTACGAAAGTTAAAATTTCAACACGGTCAAGATAGTCTTGTTTCGCTGCCCACCCTGTAATTTCCTGGACAGCTTTCAATTCACCTTCAGAAACCCTGGCTGATGCGATTTCAATACGATTTACATTGAGTTCATCCAATAGCAATTTGGCCAAAGTCAATTTTTCGGATACAGAAAAGGACACACCAGAGGTTTGTTCGCCATCACGAAGTGTAGTGTCCATTATTTCGATCTGTCTCTTTTTCATTGGTAACTTGAAGCTATTAGAGGGGAGTGTCTTTTGCAAATTCGCTGATATGGTCCTTGATATTCAAAAGATAATCGATATCATCGAAACCATTTAACATATTCGCTTTTTTGTAATCATTGATTCCAAAGCCTTCCTTTTCTCCAGTGGCTAAAATAGTAATTGATTGTTCGGGTAGATTTATTTCTAATTGTGATTCAGGATTCGATTCGATCGCGGTAAATATCTTATGCAGGAATTCTGGACTCACTTGAACGGGTAAAACACCTATATTCAAACAATTGTTTCTAAAAATATCCGCAAAAAAGCTAGAAACCACACATCGGAATCCATAATCATAAACAGCCCATGCGGCATGTTCCCTGGAAGAGCCAGAACCGAAATTTTTGCCACCAACCAAAATCTTGCCATTGTAGATTGGATTGTTGAGTACAAAATCCCTTTTCGGGGAATTGTCAGCATTGAAGCGCCAATCCCTAAAAAGATTGTCACCAAATCCCTTACGTTCCGTTGCCTTTAAAAAACGGGCAGGAATAATTTGATCGGTATCCACATTCTCAATAGGTAGTGGAACTGCTGGAGAAGTTAATATATTGAATTTATCGTATGCCATGATTCAAGTTATAAATTAAAAATTTTGAGTTAAAGGTAAAACGCTAAACGGTTTCCATCTCCATCAGTTTCCTTGGGTCGGTCACCATGCCAGTCACAGCAGCCGCAGCCGCCACCAATGGACTAGCCAATAAGGTTCTCGAACCAGGACCTTGACGCCCTTCGAAGTTTCTGTTTGATGTACTTACTGCGTACTTACCAGCAGGAATCTTATCATCGTTCATGGCCAAACAAGCGGAGCAGCCTGGCTCCCTTAATTCAAACCCTGAATCATTAAGAATTTTGAGTAATCCCTCTTCTTTGATTGCCGTTTCAACTTGGTGTGATCCTGGAACCAACCAGGCAGTAACATTGTCAGCTTTTTTTCTTCCTTTCACTATTGAGGTAAATGCCCTGAAATCTTCAATACGGCCGTTGGTACAACTTCCAAGGAATACGAAATCGATTTCCTTGCCCATCATACTTTCACCTTCATTGAAATCCATATACTGAAGTGATTTTTTATATGTGGCCTCGCCACCCTCTACCGCATCGGCAGTAGGGATATCATTTGAGATTCCGATACCCATGCCCGGATTTGTTCCATAGGTAATCATGGGCTCTATTTGGGCAGCATCAAAAGTGATTTCCTTATCGAATTTGGCGCCTTCATCGGTATAAAGTGTTTCCCAATATGCCGTTGCTTTGTCCAAAGCCGCACCCTTAGGAGAGAATTCACGCCCTTTCACGTATTCAAAAGTTTTTGCATCAGGGGCAATCATACCACCACGGGCACCCATTTCAATACTAAGATTACAAACGGTCATTCTACCTTCCATGGTCATATCCCTGAAGACTTGGCCTGCATACTCCACGAAATAACCAGTTGCACCCGACGTTGTCAGCTGGGAAATGATATAAAGTGCCACATCCTTGGGAGTAACGCCTATACTCAAAGATCCCTCAACATTTATCCGCATACTTTTCGGTTTCGCCTGCATAATGCACTGGGTGGCCAAAACCATTTCTACCTCGGAAGTTCCAATACCGAATGCGATGGCACCAAAAGCACCATGGGTTGAGGTATGTGAATCACCACAAACAATTGTTGCTCCAGGTTGGGTAATTCCGTATTCCGGACCAACAACATGGACAATCCCGTTCTTCTCATGTCCCAATCCCCAATATGAAATGCCGTAGGTTGCGGAGTTTTCCTCCAAAGCTTTTAGTTGATTGGCCGAAAGTGGATCTTCAACTGGCAAATGTTGGTTTATGGTCGGTGTGTTATGATCTGCAGTAGCAAAGGTCTTTTCAGGATGTAAAACCTTGATTCCCCTATTTTTCAACCCTAAGAATGCAACCGGACTTGTTACTTCATGTACCATGTGACGGTCAATGAACAAAACGTCTGGACCATTTTCAATATGCTGTACAACGTGGGAATCCCAAACCTTGTCAAATAGTGTCTTTTTTGAACTCATAGTGCAATTAATTCTAAGTTGGCAAAACTATTAAAAGTAGTGATTATAGGAAATTATTGTATATAAAAATTACGATGTTCAAACAGATATAACAGTTTAACATGTTCTAATGTCACT
>CAZHJO010000463.1:0-2925 GCA_964532755.1 uncultured Maribacter sp.
TCAGTAAGATTTGGTCCAATACCACCTCCACCATCGGCCATATGGCAAACGACACAGGTACTTTCGAAAATTGCTTTACCAGCACTTAAATCAGATGCTTCGGTCAATAGTTCAACAGTATTGACATCAACCAAATCTTTAGCTGTTTTCTTGTACTCTTCAATGGCAAGTGTAGCTGCTGCGACTTCTTGTTCATATTCCAAAGCTTGGTCATAATCCCCATAAATATGGAAACGAACCAAATAGACTACTCCAAATATAATTGTGGCATAGAACATCCAAACCCACCAAGGTGGTAGTTCGTTGTCGAGCTCTTTAATACCATCATAATTGTGGTCCAAGATGATCTCACCTTCTTTTTCTATAGGTTTGTTGCCTGTAAGTTTATTCCAGACTTTTTTACCCCATGCCCATTCGTATTGTGATGATTTTGATTCTAGATATCGTTCTTTGGCTTCTTCTGATAAAGTTTGGAACATGACATTCTCAATTGATTTCAAGATCAATTCTATTGCAATCAATATCAACAATACCATCAACATAAAGAACTGTGTGATCGGGTATTCTAGGATGGCTGGTTTCTCACCAGAGTCTATAAAGTACTCCATCAATCCGAAAATGATGAAGAAGATTACGGGGATTCTAATCCACCAAGGTGACATATTTTTCATAATGCTTGTTTATTATTTTGGTTGTTATCTTCTAAGGGTAATTCACTTACTTCTTTGATGTACTCTTTACGTGCGGTAAATACCCACCAGAAAAGCAGTGCAAAAAAGACAAAGAATATCAGTAATGATATCATGGGATAGGTGGCTATACCCTCTATACTTTCCATGTGGTTTTTTACGAATTTTAGCATAACTTACTTGTTTTCAGATAAAAGTTCTCCTGTTTCCTTGACTTTGATATCAGTCCCTAATCGCTGCAGATAAGCTATCATGGCAACAATTTCACGGTCTTTCATTTCAATAAATTCCCGGCCGTTGTCCCGGGCATTTTGCTTAGCTGCCTCAAAGCTTCTTTCCAAATCCGGGTCAGTAGTCAGATTTTGTTCAATCTGTGCGGCCTGCTCATTCATTGAACTTTGCGCATCGGCAATATCCTCTTCGGTATAAGGGACACCTAAACTCACCATCGCTTCCATTTTGGCTTCAATACCGCTACGGTCGTGCTCATTAAGAACCAGCCATTGGTAGGCCGGCATAATGGATCCTGATGATGTACTTTGAGGATCATACATATGGTTAAAATGCCAGCTATCAGAGTATTTCCCTCCAACTCTCAATAAGTCTGGACCAGTTCGTTTACTGCCCCATAAGAACGGATGGTCATAAACAAACTCACCTGCTTTGGCATACTCGCCATAGCGTTCTACCTCACTTCTAAACGGGCGTACCATTTGAGAGTGGCAACCAACACAGCCCTCGCGGATATAAAGGTCTCGACCTTCGAGTTCAAGGGGAGTATATGGTTTTACACTGGTAATAGTGGGTATATTGGATTTAACCAAAATTGTGGGTACAATTTGAACAATACCACCAATTAAAATGGCAATGGTTGCTAGAATCGTTAATTGGATTGGTTTACGTTCTAGCCAAGTATGGATGGTTTCGCCAGCTGTTCTACTTTTTGAAACTCTCGTCAAGGCAGCGGCTTCGGCCAATTCATCTTCAACCTTGCTTCCGCTTTTGATGGTAACCACTATATTGTAAACCATAACTAGGGCACCTACAATGTATAAACTACCGCCAATGGCACGCATCCAATACATTGGAATAATTTCGTTCACAGTTTCCAAAAAGTTACCGTAAGCTAATGTTCCATCTGGGTTAAAGTCTTTCCACATAAGCGCTTGGGTAAACCCAGCCACGTACATTGGCAAAGCATAAAGTATAATACCCAATGTGCCTATCCAGAAATGGAAGTTGGCCAATCCTGTTGAAAACAACCTGGTTTTAAACATTTTTGGCACTAACCAATAGATCATACCAAAGGTTAGGAAGCCATTCCATGCCAAGGCGCCAACATGAACGTGCGCAATAATCCAATCACTAAAGTGTGCAATGGCGTTAACGTTTTTAAGGGAAAGCATTGGGCCTTCAAAAGTTGCCATACCGTAACCGGTAATTGCTACCACCATGAATTTTAAGGTAGGGTCAGTTCGTACCTTATCCCACGCTCCACGTAAGGTTAATAATCCGTTGATCATACCACCCCAAGAAGGTGCAATCAACATCACTGAAAAGGCAACACCTAAATTCTGTGCCCAATCTGGCAAGGCAGAATATAATAAATGGTGAGGTCCTGCCCATATGTAAATGAAAATCAGGGACCAAAAGTGAACAATAGACAATCTATAGGAATAGACCGGTCTATTGGCCGCCTTAGGCACATAATAATACATTAAGCCAAGAAATGGAGTTGTCAAGAAAAATGCTACAGCATTGTGCCCATACCACCATTGTACCAAGGCATCTTGTACACCTGCATAAACCGAGTAACTTTTCAAAGCGCTGACTGGTAGCTCCAAACTATTAAATATATGAAGTACGGCAACAGTAACAATTGTCGCTATATAGAACCATATGGCAACATATAAATGACGCTGTCGTCTTTTTATCATCGTTCCAATAAAATTCCATGCAAATACCACCCATATGAGTGTTATAGCTATATCAATTGGCCATTCCAATTCTGCGTATTCCTTTGAAGTTGTATATCCCAACGGAAGTGTAAGTGCTGCTGCAACGATAATCAACTGCCAACCCCAGAAATTAATATTGCTCAACGTATCATTGAACATTCTGGCCTTTAATAAACGCTGTGTTGAATAGTATACACCGGCAAACATTGCATTACCTACAAAGGCGAAGATGACTGCATTTGTGTGTAGGGGTCTTAAACGGCCAAAACTTAACCAAG
>CAZHJO010000464.1:0-2924 GCA_964532755.1 uncultured Maribacter sp.
TGGTAGATGGGCAAGGAAATTTTGGTTCTATTGATGGTGATAGTCCTGCAGCAATGCGTTACACAGAAGCACGTATGCGTAAGATAGCTGATGATATGTTGATCGATATAGATAAGGATACTGTTGATCATCAGTTGAACTTTGATGATTCGTTACAGGAACCAACAGTACTACCCACAAGGATTCCTAATTTGTTGGTAAATGGTGCCTCGGGCATAGCCGTTGGTATGGCCACTAATATGCCACCGCACAATCTATCTGAGGTCGTAGATGGTACGGTTGCCTATATTGATAATAATGATATTGGGATTGATGAACTGATAACACACATCAAAGCACCTGATTTTCCGACCGGGGGTGTAATTTATGGTTATGATGGTGTTAAGGAGGCCTTTCACACGGGCCGCGGTAGGGTAAAAATACGTGCTAAGGCAAATATTGAAGAAGTTCAGGGTCGGGAGTGTATAATTGTAACAGAAATACCCTTCCAAGTCAATAAGGCTGATATGATCAAAAAAACTGCCGATTTGGTCAATGACAAAAAAATTGAAGGTATTTCCTCCATTCGTGATGAATCCGATAGAAAAGGTATGCGCATCGTATACATTCTGAAAAGAGATGCCATACCTAACATTGTCCTGAACACCCTATTTAAATATACGGCCCTACAATCATCATTTAGCGTAAACAACATTGCTCTTGTAAAGGGTAGGCCGCAAATGTTGAATGTTAAGGACATGATCCATTATTTCGTTGAGCATAGACATGAAGTCGTTGTTAGGAGAACGAAATTCGAACTTAAAAAGGCAGAGGACAGGGCGCATATCCTTGAAGGATTGATCATTGCTTCAGATAATATTGATGAGGTCATCGCTATTATCAGGGCCTCTTCAAATGCAGATGAGGCGAGGGAGAACTTGATGGAACGCTTCAAATTGACGGAGATTCAGGCGAAAGCCATTGTCGAAATGCGACTTCGCCAACTTACGGGTCTTGAGCAAGATAAACTGCGTTCTGAATATGAAGAAGTCATTAAGACGATTGCTGATTTAAAGGATATCTTGGATCGCAAAGATCGAAGAATGCAGATCATTAAGGATGAGCTCCTAGAGGTAAAAAATAAATATGGCGATGAGAGACGATCGGAAATAAACTTTGCAGGAGGCGATTTGAGCATTGAGGATATGATTCCTGATGAGCAAGTGGTCATAACTATTTCACATGCGGGTTATATTAAGAGAACACCTCTTACCGAATACAAAACCCAACATAGGGGTGGTGTTGGTCAAAAGGCCTCATCAACAAGAACTGAAGATTTCTTGGAACATTTATTCGTTGGGACCAACCACCAATATATGTTGTTCTTCACTCAAAAAGGCAAGTGTTTCTGGATGCGTGTTTATGAGATTCCCGAAGGCAGTAGAACTTCCAAAGGAAGGGCAATCCAGAATCTTATTAATATTGAACAGGATGATAAGGTCAAAGCCTTCATTTGTACACAAGATTTAAAGGATGAGGAATATGTAAACAATCATTTTGTGATAATGGCCACGAAAAGGGGAACGGTCAAGAAAACTTCCTTGGAGCAATATTCAAGACCGCGCCAGAATGGAATCAATGCTATCGGCATTCGCGAGGATGATGAACTTTTGGAAGCTAAATTAACAACGGGTACAAGCCAAATATTCCTGGGGTTGAAATCAGGCAAGGCCATTAGGTTCGAGGAAAGCAAAACCAGACCAATGGGCCGTAATGCATCTGGGGTACGAGGAATTCGACTGGCCGATGATAATGATGAGGTAATAGGAATGGTATCTGTACATAATTTTGATGAAGAAATCCTTGTAGTTTCAGAAAACGGATATGGCAAGCGTTCAAGCATCGATGATTATAGGATTACCAATCGAGGTGGTAAAGGAGTAAAAACCATTAGCATTACAGAAAAGACGGGCGGCCTGGTAGCTATTAAAAATGTATCTGATTCCGATGATCTTATGATCATAAACAAATCGGGTATTGCAATTCGGATGAGTGTTGAAGATTTGCGCATAATGGGTAGAGCTACCCAGGGTGTTAAACTAATAAATATCAAGGGTAGCGATAGTATTGCCGCCGTGGCTAAGGTCATGAAGGATGACGATGCTGTTGAAGAAGCTGATATTATGAATATAGAGGTGGAGACAGAAGATGGCACGGCTCTTGATAAAGGAAGTAGTGATGAAACAAAAGAATAATCAATAAACACTAATATTTTAATTAAATCGAAATGAAAACTAAAATTTTAATTCTTGCAGCAATGACCTTTACAATTGTTGGGTTTGCTCAAAAAAATGAAATAAAAGCAGCAGATAAAGCCCTTAAGGTAGGTGATGCTGCAGGAGCTAAAGCATCTCTTGAAGCTGCCGCTGGAGTAATTGATGCGGCAGACGTAAAAGTACAGGCCCAATATCATTTTCTTCGTGGAAAGATATATGCCGATTTGGCTAAAAAAGGAGATGATAGCGCTTTTAAAGAAGCTATATCTTCCTTTAAAAAAGCTGATGAAATTGAAACTTCAAGTGGCAAGGCCAAATACGGTAAAGATATTAAGCAATATCTAGCCTCGGTTACCGCTGATTTGGTGAATTCAGCAGTGGAGGACAACGGCAATAAGAAGTTTAAGGAAGCTGGTGATAAACTCTATATGAGCTATAAACTTAGTCCTAAAGACACTTCCTATTTATATTATGCTGCCAGTAGTGCAGTTAATTGTGGTCATTACGATCAGGCGTTGGGTTATTATAATGAACTAAAGGAACTTGGTTATAATGGTGGTGGAATGGAATACAAGGCCACCAACGTAGCAACCGGGGAAGTTGAGCTTATGGATAAAGTCCAAAGAGATTTGATGGTGAAATCAGGAACATATAAGGATCCTATTGATG
>CAZHJO010000465.1:0-2916 GCA_964532755.1 uncultured Maribacter sp.
ACCAGGGATTTATATGATGCTAAATCAGAGCTTGAGAAATTAAAGAATTAGGTTGCCCCTGTGCCTTTTTGTTTTGTCTATGATTTCAAACAGTTGCCATTTTAGAAAGTGGTCCTTAATTGCTCCGTAGTCCAAATAATTTAAGTCAATACCAAGGCGATATTTTGGGGGATCGTGTAAATGCTTCAGTCTTCCAAGGTTGTGCGCGGCCTCGTGGATTAAGCTGTATACATATTTTCTCTTAAAGTAAGAGTCAGAAGTAAAAACACAATCATATGAATTGTATTCGCCGTATAAAGTGGTATCGCTGGGAACCGGGGCGTAACCCCCTAAATTGTCAATTGCAGGTAGGATAAACCAATTTAGATACCCTTCTTCAAACTTAGAGCCTGTAAGCCAATCTTCAAGGCTGGCATCGTTTCTAATGTCATTTAGATAGATTGGTTCGTCTTGTTTATACTCCCAGATATATTCGTAGCGCTCAAAGGCTATATATCCCAGGAATGCCTCATTAGTGGCCTCTAGGATTGAATCAACTTTGTATATCCATGCTGTATCATATCCGGAGCCTTCAAAAGTTACAAAGTGAACCTGCAGGCCAATACGAATGGTCGAATCTTGAGAAATGGTGTCTATTTGGATCTCGCTGTTCTCAAATTCTTCGTTGTGCTCGATAGTATTGCAAGTCTCTGGCGCTTTATTTTCTGGAGCACAAGAAAACACAAAAAGAAAACCAATAAGGTATAATAGGTTATTCCTTAACATCTGCTATTAGCTTTAAGTAAGATCCACGGATAACGCCCCATTCTTCGTCGATGTCGGTAAGCCTTTTGTTTATTCTGGCTACTGTCGAATCATCCTTGGCCTTCCTGAGTTTTCTTTCTAATTTCTTAATCTCTTTGCTCTTTATTCCCTCGGCATCATCGAAATCATCAACAAGCCTATCTAAATCTTTGGCCGCTATTTTGGATTTGCTTTGCTCTTTTTGAATGGCTGCGGTTACTAATCCGAAAATAGGGGCCAACCCTGTAAGTATTGCGCTCATTTTTTCCTAAAGATAAGGAAATGTATAAATAAATAACCAAAATGCTGTTTATTATAAACATTTGTTGTATATTTGTGATACACTTGAAAGTTATGCAGAAAGTAAATAAAGAGGCATGGATTACATTTCGTGTTACGAAAGAAGAAAAAGAGGCGCTTGAAAAAATTGTGCCCAATGTTACAAAGGTGATGAGGGCATTTGTTCAATTGTTAATCAGAATCAAATAGCTATGCCGGATAAAGGAGATATCGTAGTTAGGACAGAATTTCATTTAAATGCACGTTTTCAAAGAGAGGGTGAAATTTATGAATGCGTGAAAGATCGCCCAAAAATAGCCTTGTACGGCGAGATGGGAACGTATGATTTTAGGCCTGCCACAGAAGAAGAAATAACTTGGTTCAAAAGAGGAATGACAAATATTAACCAACCAAGGTTAAAGGTGGGGGATAGGGTTAGGGTAGGAGAGGTTGAAAAGGATTGGCATGGCTACACAAAAGGACTGAGCAGCCTCGCAGGTCCAGAAGCGCGAGTGCGCAGCCTTGAAAACCAATCTATATGCTTAGATAACAACTACTCACTTCCTCTATACGCCTTAACCAAAATAGAAGAATTCAAGGAAGGTGATATAGTCACAATAATAAGCGGGAAAAGTTACGGACTTTGGATTGAAGAAAATGAAATATTTGAACTGGGCGGCGAGTTCTGGGATAGGAATGGATACTTGAAAGGTATAACGCGGCGATATCCAAAAGGTAACGGAGGCTGGGAGAAAATGGAAGGTTTTATTCGCCACTGTACTCCAGAAGAAATAGAACACTTTAATAAAGCAGGTAGGGGTGCAAAAACAACAGATGTTGCAAAGCGAATAGTAAGTAATAATTATTCAAAAAATAAATCAGAAAAAGATGAAAACGTACATGCAGATTCAGTCAATGAGCTCGGAGGAAATCGAGGAAAGGGAAATGTTGCGAAACATGAAAAGAAATGCAACACAATTAAATCTCGACTTAGGGGCAACGCTAACAGAGATAGAGGACACCGAGCAAGAGTTATTTATTCAACGCAAAAAGAAAGTTTGGGACTACAGCGAAATTAACCGGCTGAAAGTGGAGCTCATATCTCTAAAGAATGGGATGGACTTATTGAAAGAGGAAATTAAGTTTTACCCGGAATCTAAAGCGATGTTTTCATTTACATTGTCGGAAAAGCCAGAAAAGTAACCACTAAGCGGCAATGCTAGGCATATTCTCGGCTCATTACCGGGTGTCGCTCAACAAAGAAACTGTCCTGAATTAAACGGCAAATAAGCAACATGGTGGGAGACCAAACAGGATTGCCGGACTCTGGAAGCGTTGTAGACTCCTGACGCCTTGGAAAGACAGGAGTCCATCATTTCGGTGGTGGGCTTAAGTTAAAAAAGAAGAAATGGAACCAGGAAAAATGAACTGCCAATGTGGGTGGAGTGGTGCCCACAAATCTTGCAAAACCATGAGTGATCGCGGAGGTGGCCTTTATGGCGATTTGCCTTGGTGGTGGAGAGAATGGAATTGTCCAGAATGCGAAAAAACCATCGTCCGGGTGACCCACAACGACGCATATAATAATCCATTCTACAACTTATAAGAAATGACAAACTACTCAACACCAAAGAAGTACTTAGAGCAATGGGATGAATATAACTCAATGTCTCCCGGCAATAAGAAAATGATTCGAGAGATGCTGACTGAATTTGCAACAATGAAATGTAAAGAGGTTGCCCGAAATGTTCGGCATAAGGCGATTGAAGTTAGCCTTGACACCCTTAATAAGGCTAAAGGATTGTTTTCCAACCAAATCATCAATCGGTCAAACAATGAAATAATGAATATCCA
>CAZHJO010000466.1:0-2916 GCA_964532755.1 uncultured Maribacter sp.
GTTTTTTGAAAAGTTTTAGGAACATTTGCTCTCGCCATCTGCCATAAGGCGCATTGTCATAACGCATTCTGCGTTCTTCTTGGACTACCTCACTTTGCGTATCAACCCCTATCTTATTGATAATGGGGTGTAATAGACGTTCAGATTCCAACCAAAGACCCAGTTCCAAGTTGTTTGATGGAAAAACCTCATAATAATAAGTGCGGTCCTGGGTGGTATTGGCATTGTTCTGTCCTCCATTGGAAGATACTATCTTAAACCACTCTCCTCGTTCAATATTTTTTGTACCCTCGAACAATAAATGTTCAAAAAAATGGGCAAATCCCGTTTTTTCAGGATTTTCGTCTTTGGCGCCCACATGGTACATGACCGATGTGGTAACTACAGGTGCATTATTGTCTTGATGTAAAATTACATGGAGCCCGTTGTCAAGATCGTATTCCTCAAAAGGAACTTCTTGGGAAGTTGCTATTGACAAAAAAAATAGTGCCAAAAGAGCCAAAGGTAGTCGTTCTTTCATTTTTACACGTGTTAGGATTTTAAAGTAGATAGTAAATAAGTAGCTACATATTTCTAAATGTTACACGAATATAAATTTTTCAGCAAAATGGAAGGAGATCTCCTGGGCCTTTAACAAGAATTTAAGCCATATACCATTTTAATTTTTTAACTTCCTGATGTTTAATAAAAAATTGTACTAGGATGAAGAATTTTACATTGCCAATCCGATTTGGAATAGCGGCCAGTGGATCACTTATTGCATATTTCTTGATCTTATCGCTTTTCAACCTTCATACGAATATATTCTATAGCCTTTTTAATGGGGTTATTACAGGTTTTGCCATATATGAGGCCATAAAATATGAGCGTATCCAAAACAAAGAAGGCTTTAGTTATGGACAGGGTTTTAAAACCGGTTTGATTACCGGATTTGTCGCTACCCTAATATTCACCATCTTTTTTGCATTTTATTCCACAGAGATAAATCCTGATTTTTTAAAGGAATTATCAGAAGCATGGTTTAGCACTTTCAAGGATTTTGAGGCCATCGTCTTCTTCACTGCTGCCATTATGGGATTATCCACTACCTTGGTACTTACCCTATCATTTATGCAACTATTCAAGTCTCGTGATGATGGAAAGAAAAAATCTTCCTAAAAACCATCTAAAAGGCTTGTGATTTTGGCATTTAGCAGTATATTTGCACCCGCCTATTAAAAAAAATAGGAGTTAAATAAACTAATATATATACGCTATGTATGCAATTGTAGAGATGGCAGGGCAGCAATTTAAGGTTGCGAAAGACCAAAAAGTATATGTTCACCGTTTACAGACTGAAGAAGGGAAAAAGGTAACTTTTGATAATGTACTTCTTTTGGATGATGGTAAGAACGTGACTGTTGGCGCCCCGGCTATAGACGGAGCCGCTATTGAGGCTAAAGTCATAAAGCACCTTAGAGGTGATAAGGTGATCGTCTTCAAGAAGAAGAGACGTAAAGGGTATGCCGTTAAGAACGGTCACCGCCAATCACTGACCGAGATTGTGGTTGAAAGTATTGTTGCCAAAGGCGCAAAGAAGGCAGCTACACCTAAAGCAGCCCCAAAAGCTGCTGCCACAAAAAAGACCGCTCCGAAGACAGCGCCAAAAGCTGCTGCTCCAAAGAAGGCTACTTCTAAAACCGCTGCACCAAAAGCAGCCCCAAAGAAGAAGGCCGTAGCGAAAGAGGTTGTTGATTATAGCAAGAATACTGTTGCTCAGTTAAAAGAAATGGCAAAAGCCAAAGGAGTTAAAGGTATATCCTCGATGAAAAAGGCTGATCTAATTGCCGCTTTAAGTAAATAATTTAATTTGTATCTTGAAATAAAGGTTGATAAAATAACATATCATGGCACATAAAAAAGGTGTAGGTAGTTCAAAGAATGGTAGAGAGTCAGAATCGAAACGCTTAGGGGTAAAGATTTTCGGCGGTCAAGCTGCCATTGCAGGAAATATCATAGTTAGACAGCGCGGAACTAAACACAATCCGGGAGATAACGTTTATCTTGGCAAAGACCATACACTACACGCAAAAGTAGACGGATTGGTAAAATTCGAAAAGAAAGCAGGAGGGAAATCCTATGTCTCTATTGAGCCTTTTGAGGCTTAATATTGTTGTTTATAATAAGTTAAAGCCCTGTCCAATTGGATAGGGCTTTTTTGTTGTTTGCGCATGAGGAAGGTTGAAGATGATCATACAATCCTGCCTTACAATTAATTCATATAATCTTTTATGGTAAGAGTCGATAAGTACTACAATTTTAAATGGCAGGGAAGTTGGGAATTACCTAATGATATAGTACCTTTCGTACACTTTTCAATATGATTGAATTCGGAAGAATTCCACGAATTATTCTGTTAAAATAAGTTATATGGATTTAGCTATAGGAATTGATATAGGGGGTACCAAAACTAAAATAGGTCTTGTAAACAGAGATGGACATTGTTTGGAAGATACATTTTTTAGGACTAAGGAATATCCGAATTTGGAAGATTATTTGGATAAGATAAAAAGTACAGTGGATGAAATTAAGAGCAAGTACCCTGAAGACCTCAATATTTTAGGATGTGGAATCGGAGCTCCGAATGCCTCAAGTAGAAATGGCACAATAGTCAATGCCTCAAATCTAAATTGGAAAGGGACGGTGCCCATTCTTGACAAACTCAATGAACGCATGCCCATGCCCATGAAGATTATGAATGATGCCAGTGCCGGTGCTTTGGGAGAAATGCTGTTTGGAAATGCAAAGGGAATGAAAGATTTCATCATTATCACCTTGGGTACTGGTTTTGGAGCCGGTATAGTTGCCAATGGCAAATTGGTCGATGGTTATGATGGTTTTGCCGGTGAGTTGGGCCATGTAGATATGACCATAGGG
>CAZHJO010000467.1:0-2897 GCA_964532755.1 uncultured Maribacter sp.
CATATTTCTTCAACAAATCTTTTTGTTTCTTTTTGTACCGTCCCTATTTGCGCAGCTTCAAGAAGAGGTAAATCCACCAGAAAACATTAAATCGATTATTTTCAAAGGTGAAAAGGAAGATCAATTCCCTGTTGTTCAAATTGGAGAACCTATTTATTTAGAGTTTGACGACCTTTTGGGCAATGAACAGGATTACTATTATAAAATAAACCATTTCGATTACGATTGGACACCTTCAAAACTATTGAAATCCCAATACCTAAGTGGCATAGATAACCAACGCATATTAGATTATGAAAACAGCTATTCAACATTGGAATCCTATTCCAATTATAAATTAACCATACCCAACAACAATGTGCGTTTAAAAGTAAGTGGTAATTACATATTGGAGATTTACAATGGCAGCAATGAACTTCAATTTTCCAGAAAATTCATTGTCTATAAAGACTTGGTAAAAGTTGGAGGTGTGGTAAAACGCTCTAGGGATTTTTCATTCATTAATGAAAAACAAGTTGTGCAGTTCAATGTGAATGCGAGCAATTTTAGACTTGTAAATCCCAAAAAAGAAGTGAAAGTGGCTATCCTTCAGAATTACCATTGGCCAACCGCTTTATATAATATAGCCCCCCAATTTACTTTGGGTAACGAATTGGTCTATAAGTATGATCAGGAAACCAGCTTTTTTGGAGGGAATGAATATTTAAACTTTGACACCAAAGACCTAAGAGCTCCTAACTCGGCAATATCGCATATTGAAGTCCGCGAATTATACGAGCACTACCTTTTCTCAGACCGGTCTAGAGCAGACAGACCCTACACCTATTACCCAGATATAAATGGTGATTTTGTAGTGCGTACACTACAAGGCACTGATGTTAGTCGAGAAGCCGAGTACACCATTGTTCATTTTAGTCTCCCGTACTCTAGTGCTATCGGATTAGATGATGTTTATATTTATGGGAAACACAACAACTATGCCCTAACAGATGAAAATAAGATGGTGTACAATGAGGGTAATGGCATGATGGAAGGAACGGTTAAATTGAAACAGGGTTTCTACAACTACAAATATGTTATTCAAAGAGATAATAATCAAATAGACCTAAATACGGTTTCAGGAAATTTTCACTTTACCGAAAATACATATCTTATACTGGTGTATTATCGAAACTTCGGAGACCTGTATGACAGCGTTATCGGAGTGGGTTCTGCAAACTCCCGAAATATAAGCAATTAGGAAGTTCTCCCCTTTTCATTGGCAAAAGAAAACTATAATTTAATTTAATTGAGGCAAATGTAAAATGCCAAATAAATATTCCAAGGTGTTTAAATTGGCATTCCTATGAATAATCGGGATCGTCTATTTGAAAATAACAACTAGCTACAGCACCAAGAAACTACTTCTTATAGTCAATATTGACTCGTTGAAACTATATTCCATTGATGTACATCAGAAAAAATTATAGTTATAACGATCATCTTAACTTTAGTTTCCATTATTAGTCCCTGTTATATATCTTGCTTATTATAAGTTTCCTGGTAGATCCAGATCTCTGATGTCAATAGCGATTGGATCATTAATACAATTTTTTCAATATGCCTGTTTAGGGCAATGAAAAAAAATTATGGGCAAGAAACATTTAAAATAGTTGTTAAATACCCATTTCTTAGTACATTTTTTTATTTTAGCAGGCATTTCGGCAATCCTACTTATCACTGAAAATGCGATAACATATTTGAAGGAGCATGATTACACAAGTAACGAAGGGAATTAAAATATCAGTGAAAACAAGTTTTGAGGGCACTTTCTTCAAAAATTACAAGATGCATTTTGCATTTGGCTATACCATTACCATTGAAAACCAGAGTAAGGATTCTGTTCAATTGACCTCTCGTCATTGGAGGATATATGATTCCTTGAATGAAACCGAGATTTTGGATGGAGAAGGAGTTATTGGCAAAAAACCGGTTATCAAACCAGGGGAGTCACACACTTATAATTCAGGTTGTTTATTGGCCTCTCCTATGGGTGCCATGAAAGGCCACTATAATATGGTTAACTTCAGTTCTACGGAAAAATTCAGGGTCTATATTCCCACCTTTAAATTCAGTGCACCTTTCGCATTGAATTGATTATTCATTTACCATTTATTTAGTTTTTTATCCATTCCCAATTCTGTACCTTTGGGCAGTTTTTTAATTTTAAAAATACAACTATGGGTAAAGGTTTTTTTCAAGTACCAACTGCTATAAATGAGCCAATAAAAGGTTATGCTCCCGGCAGTCCGGAAAGAAAGGAAGTATTGGATCAATACAAAGCGTATTTTAATAATAAGGTAGATATTCCCTTTTATATAGGGAATGAGGAAATAAAAACAGGCAACACTAGATCTATGTCCCCTCCACACGATCATAAGCATGTTGTTGGCCACTATCATTTAGCCGAGAAAGACCATGTGACCAAAGCGATTCAAAATGCTTTGGACTCCAGAAGTGCTTGGGCAAATCTGGCCTGGGAACAAAGGGCGGCAATTTTCTTAAAGGCGGCAGATCTGATTGCCGGACCTTATCGTGCCAAGATCAATGCCGCGACAATGATAGCACAATCGAAAACGATACACCAAGCAGAAATCGATGCCGCTTGTGAGCTCATAGATTTTCTTCGTTTTAACGTGGAGTACATGTCACAGATTTATGAAGAGCAACCAGATTCTGCAGAGGGAATCTGGAACCGAGTGGAATATCGCCCCTTAGAGGGATTCGTTTATGCCATTACCCCATTTAATTTTACCGCCATTGCGGGTAATTTACCCGCCAGTGCCGCAATGATGGGTAATGTTGTCGTTTGGAAACCTAGTGACAGTCAAATATTCTCAGCAAAGGTAATAGTAGAT
>CAZHJO010000468.1:0-2875 GCA_964532755.1 uncultured Maribacter sp.
GGTTCAGGTAATACTTCCTTTTCCACATTACCCCATTGCTTAAAAGCAGGAATAGGTTGAACGAAGTTACCTTCTTTGTGCGCCAAATTATAATAGGCTACATAAAATTCTATTGCTTCATTATAGCTATCCCAAAGATCTTGAGGGATCCCTTTTTGTTTTTTTGCATAGTCAGCAACTGCTTTTTCGTAAGCCTTATTTTTTTCAAGATATTTTGCAATCGAGGTCTTTAAATCTTGGGAGTAATTATCGGTATTTACATGCATGGCAATAGTTGGTGCAGTTGGCGGAATAGGGAGTTCATCAATGGCCTTTCGCGTATCACGTACAGCGGCGGTAGATACGACCCAACTATCTTTTTTATCAACTCGATTAGGATTCGGAGATGAAATAGGCAGTTTAGGAGTAACTGATTCTGCCGAAATAAATTCTTTATTTTCTATTATTTCTTTTTTAACTATTTTGTCGACCGATAATTCGTCGTATATATCCTGATTTTCTATAGTTTCAGAGACAACGTTTTTCTCAATTTCTACCCCTTTCCTGATTTCTCTTTCAGAAACAATAGGCGATATTGAGGGAACGGTACCATTTCGGACCTTTGGAGATGAAGGGGAGGGTGGAGGCAAAGGTGGTGATGGAAAGTCAGGGAAGGGCTCCGCATTTTTTCTCTGTTTTTTAGACATCATACTGTAGATATATTCCAATTTTTCCACTTCTTTGCCAATGACTCTGAAGTTGTCTTTGGACATAGTATTGTATTTTTTTGCAAGCGAATTATATTCTTTTATTTGTTCTCTAGTGGCACCTTCTTGGAATTTATCTTCTTTTGAAAAATCTGGAAACGGGAAGGATTCTGCATCTGCCCTTTGCGTATTTGTCATTATTCCATAAATGTAATTTATGCGTTCTATGTCTTTCCTTAAAATAGGTGCATTCAAAGGTAATTCGTAGTATTTCTTTGCCAAGGCATTGTACTCCTCAATCTGCTTTTTCGTTGCGCCTTCCTGTGGAGTTTCAATAGATTTCGGCTCTACAATGTTTATTTGGGATACCCCATATTCTTTTATTATCTGTTTGACTTCTTTAATTAAACCTTTAGGCGCTTTGTAATCATGAACTATGACTGCCTGTACGTTACTTGTTCTTTCTTCTTCTGACAGTTTGGTGTTGAAACGCAACAAAAATGGATTAAGGTTTTTTAGGGTAACTAATTGGTCTTGTGCTAGAATCAGGCCATTTTTATTGATGTTAATCTGAATATCTTCTTTTACTTTACTGTACTCCGGAAACGGTAGTGCAATTCCTTTTTGTGTGGGTGACATTCTTTCGTATATGGCTTCAAGAATCTTTAGATCCTGGGCCGAAACCAATCTGCTTTCCTTAGGTTGATCGTTGTATTTTTTTGCTAGACCGTTATATTTTGCTAATTGTTCTTTCGTAATTTCCTCATGTAGTTCATCTTTTGGAATTCTGTGATACTCCAATCCTTTGGAATCATGAAGAACATCATTCTCTATTGTAAATGACCACAGCTCCTTGCCATATGTAAAGGCATATGCATTGTCATGTTTTACAGGATGATATCTATTTAGTTTCCCGTTCGCTTTTATAATATCCCACACAATTCCGTTACCTAGGAGATGGACGATAAATTTGATGTCTTCCTTGTCGTTCTTCCAACTACCAATTAACTTTTTCTTTATGCTTGTTTCCTCTCGGATATACTTTCTTTTTGACAAATGCAGTATGCCTGTTTCCCTATCAATTAAAACGGGTATTTTTATTTGCCTAGGACCTGATATAACATAGTAATGGTATTCGCCGTTATTTTCCTCTAAACGACGAGCCTTGGAATCTCCATAATCAAGCATTAAGTTTCCTTCTTGCTTGAAAATAGATAACTCGACCAGCTCCTGTTCTTTCTCTATCCAAGTACCCAGAATTTCCTGATTATCTTCTGGATTTATATCAACAATCTTCTTTTGACAAAAACTGTATAGCAATATCGTAAGTAATGGCAACAGCAAAAGACTCCTAATTATAATTCCATTTTTCGATGTTCTTTTTTTCATGACTGTAAATCGTTTTTTGACCTGCCCGACAGCACTTAGTCCAAAACGGAAAGTCTTTCCAAATACGGTCAGGCGGGTTGATGCATAGTTGAAGGCATTGGCCAATGGTAGCTCTAGGGAGTTTGATGAGAACTCCAATAAAATGTTCTGATATTTTGATGGTTCAATACCCTTGCGTACAACCTCCCGATCGGCCAAAAATTCATGGTTGAGTTTAATGGACTTTTTTGTCAGATAAATAAAAGGATTAAACCAAAATAGCACTTGCAAAAACTCAATGAAAAGCACATCCAAGCTATGTTTTTGTTTCGCATGGGTTTCTTCATGCAATAGCACCTCGATGGGTATTTCCTTGGCTTCAAATTTATGTTTGTTCAGAAAAATATATTTTAAAAATGTATGGGGAATAATATTATCTAGCAATAAGACGTTGGTAATTCGATTTTTTCTTACTTTAGGATTCTTTCGAATTCTATGAATAATTCGTGAAAGATTTTTTAGGAATTTGTATCCAAGAACACCAATCCCGATAAGGTAGATACTCCATAAAACTACAGGTAGATATTCCGTTGCCATTTCTTGTTGTCCCGGGCTTGGTTCATGCAACAAAGGAATGGTAGATTGTCCCCTGATTGGTGTTGCTACAGTAATTTCAACATATTCCACGAAAGTCACAATGGGGATGATAAACGCGGCTAATAGTGCCCCTAGCAAATAGAACCGTTTGAATGAATGCATATTTTCCCGTTCTAGGAAAATCTTGTAAAAAGACAATAAAATGGCCAAACAGGCAGCCGATT
>CAZHJO010000469.1:0-2845 GCA_964532755.1 uncultured Maribacter sp.
ATAAAAAGTATTTAAAACATAATGGGGACTATCAAAGGTTGTTGGTCATCAATACTGATGATATTAGTTCAAAGTCAAAAACCGATGTAAGGGTTTATCATTATGCAGAAAGCCAAGAAGGCAAGGAATTTGCTGATAATATCTTGAAAATGTTCGGCAAGAACACGATACAACTAAAAGCTCTGAATGAATATTCTGAGGTTTTTGTTGATGATAAAGACGTTGCTTTCGCGAAAAATATTCTACCAACCATTACTTTTATTGATATGGGTGCAAAAAGTGCCAACAATACAAAAACCTTAAAGGTGACCACAAATAAAAAAAATATTGCCGACCTAATTACCAGTGGAATTTTATCCGACTATTCAAATACTGTGTTTGACGATTATTAGAAAAAGTATTCATTGAAAAGCAAAAGATTAATATTTGGCCTGCTATTGTTCGTAGCAATCATCGCTAAGGGACAGGATTCCTATATTTCAGTAACGGCAGAAAAGGGCGATGGCATCTATTCCCTATTGCGGAAACAAGGGGTTAATCCGTATGAGGCTTTCGACGATTTTATAGCCGTGAATCTGGAAAACCTTCGTGATAGCGTTCACCTTTACGAAGGCAGGAATTATAAAATTCCAGGTACGAACCTGGACACCCTTCGCGTTTTAGACTCGATTCAAAACGAGTCGACGGAAATAGAAAAAATCAAGGGAAGATCATTTCCTATTTTTGGTGAAGAACATGCGATGGTCATTCCAAAGAGTGATAAGCTTAAGGATGCCGTGTATTATCTCGTATCAGGGCATGGAGGCCCAGATCCAGGTGCCATGGCCGTTTACCGAAATAAAAGTATTTCAGAAGACGAGTATGCCTATGATATAACCTTACGGTTGGCCAAAGAATTACTTTCAAATGGCGCAACGGTTTATGTCATTATTCGAGATGGGGATGACGGAATTCGCGATGATCGAATATTGAAAATCGATCACGATGAGGTTGCCTATCCTGATAAGGCAATACCTTTAAATCAAGTTGCCCGTTTAAAGCAGCGTGTTGATATTGTAAATGAGCTTCACAGAAAACATCGAGGTCAATTTCAGCGGCTCATAGTAACACATGTAGACAGCCGAAGTAAAGGTCAGAACATAGATGTGTTTTTCTATCATCATGCAAAAAGTAAAAACGGAAAGAAATTGGCGGAAAGTATTCACAGGACCTTTCAAAAAAAATACAAAAAGTACCAGCCCAACCGTACCTATTCAGGTACTTTCGAGGACCGAACTTCGCTCTATCTGGTCAAAAAAACCCACCCTGCTATGACCTTTATAGAGATAGGGAATATCAGGAATAGTAAAGATCAAAAAAGGATTTTGGAGCCCGATAATCGTCAAGCCCTGGCTAAATGGATTTCTGAAGGTGTTCTATTGGATTTCGAGAGTGGTGAAATTGGACGTATTCGCTAGCGTATTCGGCCTACCGTTTATCATGCCCCATGTTAACAGCTGAAAGAGTAGCCGGCAAAGTATACTAAAACATATTACAGGCAAGCCTTAGCCAACTTGTTTTGATAGACAATGAAGATTACAAGCCTACACAGCAATTTTCCTTTTATAATAATCGTATAATTTATCCGGTCCTGCACCTAAATAGTTTTTCAGATGGATTACCCCAAAATGATATTGCAATTTTACAACACCGACCTTGTTGTATTTTCTGGCTGAAGTCTTAACTTGGTAGGGGAGTATCTTAAAGTTTGTTCTTTGGTATAAACGACTAATGAATTCATTGTCCTCGAAAACGATATAATTCTCATTGAAACCATTGGCTTTGATGAAAAGTTCCTTTGAAATGAAAAGTGATTGGTCACCCCCTCTACAAATACTAAGGCTGTATCTGGTGAACCAAGCAAAAATGCGTAGTAGCCAATTGTCACTATCAAAACGCATTTGAAAGCATCCTGCTTTTTCGTGCTTCGAAAATGCATTGAGTATATGAAGGTCAAAGTTTTCTGGTGGAAAAGTGTCTGCATGTAGAAAGTAAAGGATGTTACCCCTGGCCATCTTAGCACCAAAATTCATTTGTTTGGCCCTTCCCTTTTCAGAGCTGAAGACGGCCGCCCCTGTTTTTTGCACTATTGGAACGGTATTGTCAGTACTTCCCCCGTCAATGACCAGTATTTCAGATACATTCTTTGAAGTACTGTTTGTGTATATACAGTTTATGAGTTCGCCAATATGGTCTTCCTCATTCAAAGCGGGAATTATTATGCTAATTTTAGGATTATCTCTTATCATTTAAACGCCAGTCGTAGGTTAGATAATTGAATTCTGGATTAGCCAAAATCTCAATATCGGAATATTTGTTTACATAATCAATCAAGGAGTTCTTTTCAGTAAAATCCCCTTTATACCATTTGAATAATTTTGATAACTCGACTGAATTAGCTGTTATTTTATTCTTGGTCGTATCATTTATAAAATTGGCAGTAGCCATTTCCAATTGCAACTCTATTTCCGAAGCCGTGAATGCTTCATTCAATAATTTAGGACAAGAAATTGAGGCACAGTTAATGGCAAAATGAATACGGGGTTCATCCATTTTTCGTAGAATATCATGCTCTATCTCACCAAGGGAATATTCATCATCCCCTATCATCAATCGATTCTTGCCCCAAGGCCTAAAAATATCCTTGATGCTTTCCAGCGGATAATTTTCCAAGATCAATTGTACGGTGCCTGCATTGTACAGGTTGATGTAATAGGCCAAACGTTCTTCTTTCAGTGCGGTTTGCGATATAGGATTTTGAGCGAGGTAATCTAAATAACTGTTCAGTTGGTCAGCATCATTCTTA
>CAZHJO010000470.1:0-2845 GCA_964532755.1 uncultured Maribacter sp.
CAGCCAAACAGTGGCTGGCAAAAGGTGTGGGTATGGTCAAACAGGTAGACCGCAACAAAAAAGGGAAGGTAATCAGCTGGAGTGAGTTGACAGCTTTTAACAAATAGCAATAGAACTTCAATTCAATTACAATGAGAATATCACTGCTTTTTCTATTTGTACTACTTGTCGGTTCACAGATCAACGGACAGGATCTCCAACTTGGGATTCATGTACTTCCCACCTCTGTGATCGGGGACCCGGCTGTTTTCAACATAACCGTCCGTAATACGGAAGAGGAATCCGCCCGAGGCGTTGCTGTACAGATTAAACTGCATCCGGGTATAGCATATAAAAGCCATACACCGAACAATACGGATTTTGACCCGGAAACCGGCATCTGGCAGGTGGGTGAAGTACACCAATACAAAGCGGCCGGGCTAGGGATCATTGCGACCTTTAAGTCCAACGAAGATGCAATCCTGGAGGCGGAGGTCTCGGCCTGCGCCTGTCCGGACCCCGACAGTACCCCTGGCAATGGCGTGGATACCAATGGGAATGGCAAGATCGTTCATGATAAAGGCGATGAAGACGATGGGGATGCAGGGCAGAATGGGCCATTTAACTAATATAGCTTACAAAAACTCTTCAATTTATACGCTTCCCCCAAGCATAATCTGAATTGAGAATACCATTATTCAAAACATTTCAACAAGATGAAAAAGTATTTCTTATTTGTAATTCTCTGTCTGATTGGGGTAGGACAGATACTATCCCAAAGAGCAGATCTGAACCTGGAATTATCGGTCAATAATAATCTGACAGTAGTAGGTGAGACCGTAATATTTACCATCTTACTGACAAACGATGGGCCTGATGAGGTGACAGGAGTTAAAGTACGCAATCGCTTGCCTGCTGCATTTGAGTTTGTACGAACTTCTTCCAATTTAGGTGTATTTGCTCCTGCAGAAGGTATTTGGTTAATTGGGGGACTTCTCTCAGGCGGTTCTGCGCAACTACAGCTCCATGCCAAAGCGATACACAAAGGCAACCATATAAATTTGGCTGAGGTCATAGCTAGCGGACTCTTGGACATTGATAGCAGTCCAGGTAATGGGGTGGATACGGATGGGGATGGCAACGCCATGGATGATCCCGGGGATGAAGATGATGGCGACGGACAATTAGTCATTGTCTCAGAAGGCAGCACTACTAGTGGAATTCCTCCTTCAGGAGGTTCAGCAGCTGGAGGCGGTGACTGCTTGGCTCCTATCGATGAATTGAGTAGGATGACCCCAAATCCTACCGCCATAGATGGGGATTTTAGGTTCGATTACAGGATAAAAGCTGTTTTGAATTTTGAAATGGCAAACACCGATGGGTTTAGTCCAGAATACTTCCGTGGTAATCCCAATGAACTAATCATGGAGTACTATGTGAATTCTTCGGATGGTTCCATACTGTTTCCGGGTGGCCTCAGAGGCTTTTTTAATACTAATTTTAGGGACTTTAGTGCTTTTGGGGAAATTCATGCAGCCATATGGCGTCCTAATGGGCAAATGGTTGTTTATGGCATTGATGCCAGAGATGGCATAAAACGCGCAGTTACCAGAGAAAGCATACAAACCTCCCAAGGGCGTTACCAGAACGATTTCCTTCAGATACAGCGGTTTATTAGTTCTTCATTGGAATGGGGAGCGTGGAGAGAACCTCTCCCTTCTCGTATTGAATGGAGGGGTGAGGTGATTGGATACAAAGCCAATTTGAAAGAAGAACAAACGGGAATGACCAATGTCTGGATTATGTACTTTGATAAAGCTCCTACGCCTATTACAACCTCTGTCCCTATGATGGGTTTTATGGTTGGGGTATTGAAAGATATCCAGGAATTGCAGTGCAATCGTTTAGCGGTTTATACGAAGGTCCTCATAGGCGGGCATGATACCGGTGATTCCATTGAGATGGAGCTTAAGTGGATAAAACCCATGGGGATAAGCTTTGACGCAACTTCGTACAAACCAATGACCATAGGTGGTGATTACGGTACCCCAGTTTTCGAAAAAATGGAAGACGTAGAGGACAAATTAAGAAGTATCGAAATAGGGCGACAAATGTTGGAACGGCAGAGAAAGAAATGCAAGGATAAGAGGTGTTTTGATCGGATCGACGCTCAATTAGAAGATCTACACAAGCAGAAATCTGAAGCCATCTGTAGGCAAATGGTAGAAATGGGCATGGAAGATTCCTTCGCTGAGTGTATGAGAAAAGAAGTAGAAGGATATTAGGCACATGCAAATAGGAAGCATTTGACCGACTAAGTTGTTCAAATCAATAATACCCATCTTACAAGCAGTGCCATTTAGAAATACGTGTCTGTAAATGAACAATACCTCAATATTGAACATGAGGTACACATCTCAAAAAAGATCAACACTATAGGTTCACAAAGAGTTTAACATATGGTGTAAATTAAAATGCTATAATTCAAATGAAATCGGGGCATTAGCCTCGGTTCTATTTTCTTTATCATTCTTTTTTTTGACCACTTTATTGCCTGCATATTAGACAATAAATAAGGTAATAGCAATAGCAATCCAAACATCTATGTTCATAATATTGTTGTTTTAGCTCTTATCTCTGCCTCAAAAAGCTGTGAGAAATGTTTCAAGAGCTTTTCCTTCACCTCGTCCATAGCTACCTCCTGCTTTCCCAATTCAACATTCAAGGAAGTCACGGCCTTTCCTTTGATACCACAGGGAATCATCAGATCAAAATAACCCAAATCCGCATTTACATTCAAAGCAAAACCATGCATGGTCACCCAACGGCTGGCACGCACCCCCATGGCACATATCTTTCTGGCGAA